>CBDUWG010000301.1:0-3056 GCA_965370845.1 uncultured bacterium | reverse complement strand
GTGGCTTGATCTATGTGTTTGGAGCAGCCTGTTTAGCTATGTTTTGCATATTTGCCTATACGATGATCGTACAACAGAATTTGCGTTCGAATTCCCGGAAGGCTGAGAGACTGGAGGTGGAAAACAGCATATTGCGGGAGAAGGCGCAGAAGATAACTGTCTTAGAACGCGAGCTTGCTCGTCTGCAGTACATCCGCCACCATCTCTATGATATGGCCGGCCTGTCCTTTGAGAATGAGCAGTGCCGGGGCGGAGGATCCCCGGAAAAAAGATTAGCGCTGGCCGTAACTGAAGAGAAATACCAGCCAACAAATGAGGAATTGTTGGCTGGGCACGAAGAGGCGGACTTTACTGATACAGGTCAGATGTGCACCACAGACACGCCAATTCTTTGGCCGGTAAAGGGTTGGGTGACGGCAGAGTTTAACGAGGTTATGTCTGGAAGGGAAAAAAGGCACACAGGCATGGACATGGCCGCGCCCCAGGGGAGTGCAATTCTATGCGCAGCCTCGGGGAAGGTTGCTTTCTCTGGATGGGATAAGGTCTTGGGGTTAGTTGTAACCATCGATCACAAAAATGGTTTGAGCACATTATACGGGCACTGTTCCGAAGTGCTGGTTGAGGTGGGCAGCGTGGTTAAGCAGGGGCAGATTGTTGCCAGGTTGGGTAACACGGGACAGAGCTCTGCACCACACCTCCATTTTGAAATAAGGAAAGATGGAATCGCCATAGATCCGCGTAGACATCTAGGGCCTTGAGGGAAAAATGGGCAAGGAGGATAAAATGTTTGGCAAGGAGAATGAAATGCGACCAGAAGAGGGCAAGTTGAGCACGATCATTGCGAATGGCACAAAGATCGTCGGCAATATAGACATGGAGGGAAGCCTCAGGATCGATGGTTTCATTCAGGGAAAGGTAAGCTCCTCTGATACGCTGACGGTAGGCAAGACTGGAGTGGTGGATGGGGAGGTAATAGTGAAGGTTGCAATTGTTGGCGGAAAGATTAAGGGAAATTTGGTTGCCTCTCAAAAAGTAGAGTTGGAAAATAAAGCCACAATACTGGGAGACGTGAAAACGCGCATTTTTGTCATCAAAGAGGGTGGTATTTTCCATGGAAAATGCTCTATGCGCGAGCAGGGGGCGGTTAAGGAGGAGGAGAAGGGGAAAGAATTTCCTGTAAAGCTGGAGCAAGAACCGAAATCGACACTGGCTAAACCGGAGATTTCCAAACCCCTAGGGTCGGTATCTGGTTTGGGGAAATCCTAGAGCAGCGGACAATTACCCGATGTGGATATGTGGATAACTGGGCAGCGGCCGTGGATAACCCAACAAAAGGTTGTCTTGCAGCGAGTTACAAGACAAACCTCAGAAAGCAATAGATAGTTATCCACAAACAAACGGAATGGTTTGGTGTTGCCCTTTCGGCGAAACAAATCTGGGGGTGCGCCGGAGAAAACATGCAGGAGAAGGAGTGCGGATGTGGCATTGGAAGCGCTAAAAGATATCCGGCAAGCTGAGAAAAAAACAGAAGAGCTAATCAGGAAGGCGAGAACAGTGGGTGAAAAAGATCTGCTGGCCGCTGAAGGGGCGAGAGCAAAGGCAATTGAGGAGACGAGGCTTAAAGGTAAGAAGACCGTGCAGGAAAAGATCTCCCAAGCCTCAAAAGATGCCCAGAAGAAGGTGGAAGAGATTAGGTCAAAGGGCAAAAAAGAGATAGAAGACATTAAGGGCCGGGCAAATAGCAAGATGGAAAAAGCGGTGAAGATCGTGCTGAATAGATTGTATTGAGAAAAGCGAGGTTAGAATTGGCAGTTGCCAGAATGCAGAAAGTGAATGTTTTCTTCCATAATTCCTTAAAAGAAGAGGTGTTGGAGGAAATCCAGCGTGCAGGTATTCTGCACGTCGGCTGCATGGAAGAAAGTTACCCAGAGCTGCCGGAGGGGGTTTCTTTCCAAAAGGAAAGTGGTGTCGGTGAGCAGGAGACCCTCCTGTCGGGGCTGGAGTTCGCCCTGGAGTATTTGAAGCCTTTTGAGGAAAAGAGAGGGCTGCTTAATAAATTGGGCACGGCCAGAGTAGAGCTGGACGAGCAGGAATATAGAAAGCTGGTAGCGGAGTTCACAGGTCAGGAAGTGGTACGATCGTGCCGCAAGTTGGAGCGAGACAGGGTCAGGTTGAACGCAGAGTTTAATGAAAAGAATGCCCTCAAGCAGCAAATGAGTGACCGGGTAAATCTGGACATACCATTTGAGGATTTGAGTCCGACGGCCACTAGCGAGGTGATCTTAGGATCGGTGCCAGGAGGGCAGTTCGATGTTCTATCTCAGAGGCTGGCGGCGGAGGATGAGGTTTTTCATCTGGAGCTGGTGGGCAAATCCGGCCTGGAGGAGCACTGCCTGTTGCTATACCATAGAAGAGAAAGCGATGCTGTGGCAAGAATTCTGGAAGAGCTGGAGTTCACAGAGAAGCGGTTCCCCAACCTCCAGGGCACACCAAAACAGGTGATCGGTAGGCTGGACAGGGAGATGGCCAGCCTGCGCAAGTCGCTGAACAGATTGGACGAAGAGAGCCGGAAGCTGGTGCCACAACGGCCGAAACTGATGGTGTTGGCAGAGCATACAGCGGATGAACTGGAGAAAAGACGGGCGGAACTGAAGATGGTCAATACAGAGCGGGTTTTTCTCCTGGAGGGGTGGGTCAAGAAAAAGAATTTTCGGAAGCTGGAGGATGATTTAAAGAAAAAGTTCGCTGCCATTTCCATTGTTCCAACAGATACCCTACCCGGGGAAATGCCGCCGGTGGAACTGGAAAATAAGCCCCTGCCCAGCTCTTTTGAGATGGTTATAGATCTATACGGAAGACCTAAATACACCGAGATTGACCCAACGCCGATCCTCACCCCGTTCTTCGCCATCTTTTTCGGACTCTGCCTCACGGACGCAGGATATGGTTTAACGCTTTGCGCGCTTTCTCTGTTTTTTTTAAAGAAATTTCGGCTGGGACGCGGGACCCGTAAGCTGTTCCAGCTGCTCTTGTGGAGCGGTCTGGCCACTATTGTT
>CBDUWG010000300.1:0-3082 GCA_965370845.1 uncultured bacterium | reverse complement strand
GCCGCCTAACCGACAAGTTCCAGGCCTCCTTGCTGCCCTCAAAATCGTCGATGTAAGCCTGGCCAAGAGTGTTTGGATCGGGCAGACTCTGAGCCACCTCGGCGGTGATGTTCAGGGAGGATGTCTGATCCGTTTCCACCAGGGGAATGGCATTTACCATAGTGGAAAAAACGGAAGGTTGGAATTTAAGGGACATATCTGCGTCCCAGATAAAAGTCTTATTGGGCTCTTGACCGACTCTGGGTCTTTGCTCCAGGGTTTTCTCGCTATGGTAAAGGGCGCTGGAACCGAACTTGATGTTCTCGCTCAGATTGTACTCAGCCCGCATGCCCAAAAGGGTCTTTGATGCGGGCATGAAAAAGGGTGAGTAATCGAAATCCACAGAGACATCGGCGTTGGGGTTGGTGGCCTTACTGGAGAGTAGTGAGATCTGGCCGATCTCGTAAATCACACTGTAATCCAGACCCTCCTGAAGTCTCTCTCCATTGGCAATGACCTCCACGCTTCCCTCGATGATGTTCATGTACCCCAAGCTGTAGGTGGTTTTTTTATTGACGAATTCCACCTTAATGTAATAGCGACTAGAATCTGTTTTCGCCTGGTTATCGTCGCTGTCGTAAATAGCCGATATCTTTTGCTGAAGCTCTTTGCCCGCGTAGATGGGCTGCTGTGGATCAAAGGGACGCTGGTCGGGAAAAACGATCTCCCCCCTGGCCAGATCCACCAGATAGCGATCCAGATCCACTTCGTCGTCGGGATTCATCACTCCGCTCAGGTCGTGAACATCCAGGCCAAAGATCTGCAACAGCGGGGTGCCGTCCTCCTGGGTGGTCTGGGAGGGCTGGCTGGGGATCTCTCTGTATATTTTTACGTGAAAGTCCTTGGTGTTCTGTATATTGCGGGTTCTCAGATCATAGACATTCTTCCACTCTAAAACCCATGTGGAGTCATCGGGCGCGGGGTTATTCAGCTTGATCAACTTCAGGTTAAAGGACGTGTCTGGAGGAACAAGCTCATCCCACCATAGGGAATCGCTTTTTGTCGTGTACCGCACGGCCAGCACGTGCCCTTCCTGAAGGGACGTTTTCATGGTGATATAGCCGGTTCGTCGGTCAACGGTATAGGTGACCTCTTCCTCCAATTCGTTGAACATACCTTCATAATATCCCACTTGGCCTTCATACTCATAAGCCAAGGCCCGCAAGGCACCGCCCCCCTCGTCATTGTTGTATGCATCGCGATCATCAACGTAGACGGTGATATCCTTGATAGAATCTGCGGGATCAAAGGCATGAACCCCTGTCTCCAGATTGTACCATCCACCTTCGGTGTCCCAGTAGCGATCACGATATTTGAAATCAAGAAAAAAGCGGCTGCGAGCTTTATATTCGTAATCACGAATCTTTACGGAGTCCTGTTGAGCTCCGGCCCTGAAGTTGCCAGCGGCCCCGCTGCCCTTTTCCTGACTTGCGATGGCAATCAGATTCAGGTTTCCCAGCTGAGCCTTTCCCTTGATGCCGAAAAGTCCCTTGACATTCTGAGAATAACCCACGAATTCGGTGTTAGGAAGAGCCAGAGTGGTGTTGCCGGCCTGGATCTCCTGGATTATCTCGTCCTCCTCGCCGGTGTAGCGAATCTGAATGCTGTTCTCCAGATCATTATCGCGTTCGCTGTCCTGATCCACCGAGACGTTAATCTTGCTCCCCACCGTTCCCTCGATTGTAAACCGGGACTTCTGTTCCATATTCAAGGAAGGAAATTTGGAGGGCTTGGTTGTGGCCGTCTGCTGCAGACCCTCCGTCCACTCGCTGCGACCGGCGAAGCTGACCCTTCTCATACCGGTTACCTTCAGACCCGTCCCGCCCTCTCCAATGATACTCCTGAGGGCTTTGGGAAATTTCACCGGGATCTGAATTTCAAACAAAGACCGCCCATCCCCATCTCCCTCCTGCTGCAACCGGGCTCGATTGAAGGTTCTCCAGTTCACCCACAGGCCCCAACGGCCGCGCAGACGTAGATATTCGTCCAGGCTCATCACCAGAGGAACACTCAGATCCACGCCGGCGACTGTCTGCTGCAGACACACCAGGTTGGACTCCACATCGATGGATACAGATCGCCTGATGTTCAGGGCATCACTGGCTAACAGGGCCAGAGTAGTGTCTTCAAGCACAAGGTTCCCCGTCGGTGGAGGTACCAACGGGACCACCACCCCACTCAGACCAGCGAGATAATCGATGCCCACACCCAGAACCGAAGCAGGGACAAACAAAAGAAAAACCGCCATAAAAGCCAGAACAAAGGATGAAATGGCGGCTTTGTTGCTCACATTCTCCTTAAGGACCACGATCAAGGTCTCCGTTTCTTTCAGTCCAGCAGCGAAAATGGGCATGCCACACGAAGCTTAAAGGCACGTTCCGCCCATATTCCCGTAATCTTTACCTGTTGGCCATGCTACCTCCTGTGCGCAAGAGATTTGTATTAAAAATAGCAAAAACCCCGGGAGATGACAAGCAAAAATTTAGCCATCAGACAAAAAATCTTGTGCTCTAAAAGAACTTATCGTATATTATTTTGACCTAACGAAGGGATATAAGGTTTGAAAATATCTGGGTGCTCATAAGAATCTGCGGATTTTAGAGGGTCATGAGATCTGGATACTGGATACTGGATACTAGATTCTGGATCCCCGACCCCCTATCCTCGATCCTAGCTCCTAGATAAAAGACCAAGATGCTGGATCCTAGATTCTGGATTCTGGTTAGTAAAGTGTTCGATTCCGAATTTATGCAATTTTGACTCTGTGTCTTCTTGGATTTAGTTTTTAACCAGCATCCAGTATCTATTATTTCTTCACCAGCATCCAGGATCATTCTTTTTCAATTGGTCTGGAATGTATCATGCGTATCATGAATATCTACATCCTTAAAGAACACGTCGGTCCCTTCCTGTTCGGCTTCTTTGTGGTCACCTTCGTCCTGATCATGGATTTAATCATCGATATCATGGACCTGATCATCGACAAGGGACTCCACGCCTGGACCGTCCTGGAGATCTTTGGCCTCAATCTGGCCTGGATGCT
>CBDUWG010000299.1:0-3105 GCA_965370845.1 uncultured bacterium | reverse complement strand
GAGGGTAGTGTCTGTTACCCTGGTCATATAAACAGTGGCGCCGGCCGCCTCCAGGGAGTCCCTGAAGCAGAAAGAGGTTGTAAGGTTGATCTCCTTCTCGGTGAGACCGGTGGGTCCTATGGCGCCGGCATCCGTCCCCCCGTGGCCCGGGTCGACGCAGAAGCTGTACTCGGAAAGGTCCTGGGCTCTGGCGAAACTCCCCATGAGCAGCAGGATCAGGAGAAAGCCCAAACAGACAGAGATCCTTTGATGTCTCATGGCGTTTCTCCTATTCTGCGGACGAGGTTGGTGGTGTGATGGTCATGACGTAGACAGCACCCCCGGCAGAGAAGGCGATCTTGGTGCCATCCGGGGACCAGTTGGGCCAGCGCTCGATGAGCCCTGGGGTGTCGATGAGCTGCGTCTTACCGCTTCCCTCGGCCCTGATCGAATAGAGATCGGAGCCGGTGATGACCATACCGTCGTCCTGTGTGATCTCGTAGACCAGGCTTTCTCCGTCGGGCGACCAGCAGGGGTTGCTGCCGTAGCCCAGGTTGGTTCTATGCGAGCCGTCCGTATGGGCCACGGCCATGCTGCCGCCGCCGGCCAATACACTGTAGCAGACCCGGCATCCGTCGGGAGAGAGGATGGCGTCGAAACATCGCTGGTCGGGATCCGACACCAGGGTCCTTTCGCTGCCATCAGGCTGCGAAACCCAGATCTGTAGGTCTGTTGAGGTGCTGGTCACCAGGCTGACAGGTTCTTTCTGAGTCTCTGAGCATGTCGGATCGGCAGCAGGCACCTGTTCCAGAGTTCCATCCCGGTCCGTCTGGAAGACGATGTTTCCGTCCCGGGAGATCCAGCGGGGCGTTCCCAGATATCTCTGAAACCCGGCGATCTCCTTGATTTCTTTGGTCTCTACATCAACGGTCCGGATGGCGAAATGTCTCTTTCCGTCGATATACTTGTCCGTCCGATAGGAGATATACCGGCCATCCGGCGACCAGGCGAATTTATAGCCCGCGCCCGGATCCGGGGTCAGCTCCTCCAGCCCGGTTCCGTCGGCGTTCATCCTGCAGATGCCCGCCCAGTTGTCCTTTGTCATGGCGATGGACTGGCCGTCGGGGGAGAAGACCGGACAGATGAACTCCTCTTTTTCCTCAGTCAACTTGACCGGCTCGCTCCAGGCCAGGGCCGTCGGGCCGGAGGAGATGAGCAGGCCGAGGAGGAGGTTGAGGGCCAGCAAGGTCATCAATCTGCGGTTCAAGTCTCTTTCCTTTCTGATGAGAGAGATGATCTTCCCTTGAGCCAGCGTTTGCGGCAGGGACTTCGACATTGATACGAAAGGCATCGCCTGAATTATAACACATCATCAACTGGCGGGCAAGGATAAAAGTCCCCTTTGACCTTCGCTGGGGATTTACCGACTAAAAAAGTAGAAAATAATACTTGACTTTTTAACTCGGATATTGTACCGTATACATGTAAGGGGTATCAGGAGGTTTTTTATCGTGATTGATCAGATGACAAAGGCAAAGACCCTTGCTCGTCTCAAAAAGGTAGAGGGGCAGGTGCGAGGCATCCAGAAGATGATCGAGGACCGCCGCTACTGCATCGACGTGGTTATGCAACTGGCGGCGGCGGAATCGGCCTTACACGGTGTGGCGGAGATCATCCTCAAGAACCACCTGGGAACCTGCGTTCTGGCAGCTTTCCGGTCTGACGACGAGAAGGGTCGCCAGGCAAAAGTTGATGAGTTGATGCGGGTGTATGGCAAGCTGAGATCTCGCTGAGGATCTACTCCAGCATTAATGCGATTGCCTTAGCTGTTCTACTTGTTCTGGGGAGAAAGGCTGCTTTGGCCCTGGACACCCCGGTTTTTCCGGGGAGCACAGATGAGATTCTTCATTTGGAGCGCCACCACCGGTCTACTGATCTTCCTGGGGGGAAACAAAAGGTAAACCAACTCATGCAAGTCTACGGTCAGCTCAGGATGAGGTGATTGGAGAAGTCATGGAAGAAGTTGGTAAAGTTGTGGACATATCCGGGGAACTGGCCATGGTGGAGATTGAGCCTAAAGGTTCCTGCGGTCATTGTGCAGCTAGAGCAGTTTGCCATCCAGCGGCAGATAAGATGTATACAGAGGCAATAGATGTGCGTGATGCAAAGGTCGGTGAGACTGTGAGGATAGAGATGAATCCTGGAACTGCAATACCATCGGCTTTTTACTATTTCTCCTTCCGATTATTGCCTTCGGTATAGGCTTTGCCATTTTTAGCCTGATCACAAAAAACGACAATATTAGCGTACTGGGAGGCATTGGACTTTCGGTGCTTTATTTTCTTTTCCTGGGAAAGCTTAACCAAAAGCTATCAAGAGATAGAAAGTATAAGCCCATCGTTACAGAAATTATAAAGGAATTCCCAGGTAAGGTCCGCCATTAAGCAGTCTGTCTGCCTGGGAAGTGGCAGTCGGCAACACATTGTCCAACTTGAAATCGTGAAAAATCGTGTGACCTGGTGTTAGGAAAGGAGGCCATCGAAATGTCTGCAAAAAGAAGGGTTGAGATCTTTACTGCTGGCTGTCCTTTATGCGACGCAACGGTGATGCTGGTAAAAGAGCTAGCGTGTCCATCGTGTGAAGTTACCAGCTACGATCTCTCCAAAAACGGTATGGACAAGGCGAAAGAATATGGAGTGAACTCTGTTCCCACCGTTGTAGTGGATGGAAGGATAGCCGGGTGTTGCATCAGGGGCAAACCCAACGCAGAGAGCCTCAAAGCGGCAGGAATCGGTCAGTCGTTATAATTTACAGTTTGGCTCTATTTCATGAAGTTTGCGTGATACGTGGTTGAGAGGGGAGGTGATCGAGATGGCCAAGGATCCAGTTTGTAACATGGAGGTAGATGAGGCAACAGCTTCAGCGAAGACCGAGCATAAAGGGAAGACCTATTACTTCTGTTGCCCACCCTGCAAGGATGCCTTTGATAAGGAGCCAGACAAGTACGTGAAGGAGGCTCCCGGCAAGTCGGGCTGTTGCTGCTAAATGGCAGAAAGGTGTGGCGGCTTTTTGGCCGCCACACCAAAACTTTGGAGGTTTGATTGAGAACTTTAGCTCGTATCATAA
>CBDUWG010000298.1:0-3132 GCA_965370845.1 uncultured bacterium | reverse complement strand
TCTGAAACCGCGAATGCGGTTGAAGAATCTGCTTTTTAATTGCTATTTGAGTGCTTCGTTCACAAATGAGACTCTTTGTATAGCACAGGATAACATAGTCTTTCCACTTGAATCCCCCAATCCTTGAATCCTTGAATCCTTTCTTTTCAGAATCCCCAGACCCTCTCCTTAATCAACAAGGCCCTCCCCACTTTCCGGAAGGGCCTGCTCACATCTCACAGGCGTCTCTTCTCACCTGACCAGCACCATCTTGACGGTCTTGCTCAAACCACACGTCTCCAGCCGGCAGAAATAAAGACCGCTGGCCACCTGGTAGCCGCCATCATCCCGTCCGTCCCAGGTCACTTCATACCAGTCGGCTTGCTGATGATCATCCAGCAGAGTCCGTACCCTCTGACCCAGGAGGTTGAACACGGTCACATGGACATCGCCATCACGGGCTAGCGAATAGACGATGGCGGTCCCATCATTGAACGGGTTCGGATAGCAGATCAGTTGCAGCTCCGGCATCTGTCCACTGGCAGCCGGCTCCTCTGATATTTCGGTGATCTGAGCATACAGATCTATCAGGTTGCTCAGGACGGAATCCTCCAGGGGGATGATCTCGTCCAGGTCCAATCGCATCTGCGACAGATAGGGACCCACCATGTTCAGGCTGCCCCCGGCGTAGTAGATGGCGCTGAGCATGTCGGCGTATGTATCCGAGATCCGGCCGGCCACAGAGGACAACTCATCGGACAGATCCCTCAGGATAGCTGCCTGAGGATATTCGAGGGTTCCATAGTGGGCGGCGGCGCCCTGCCAGCAGATCTGGCAGCCCCACATATCAAAGATCGAGGTCAGCATATTCAGGGCATCGTTGAGATCCCCTCCCGTGGAGGCCATGACATCGTCAAACAGTTTCTGAAAGGTTTGCTCATCCATGTCCTCCTGCAAACAGGAAAAAGACGACCTCCCGTAAACGTCGAACACAGGCCACCAGGCGGGATCGAAGGCATTCCGGTCCCCGGCCAGGCGAAGGAGGCTTTTCTCCAGGGCATCGAGGAACATCGTTTCCCGGGAGGGCATGGGCCCGGCAGGGGCGTAAGAGATGAGGATATAGCTTGTGCCCAGGCTCTGCTCGACGGCCCAGCGGAAAGTATCCAGGGACACGACCACGAAGGCCCCCCTGTTCTCCGGATGGGGAATGCCCGGCTGATCGAGAATGGCCAGCCCGACGCCGGGGTCGTGAATGATCACGGTGGAATCGGTATAGCCCACCACCACGGCTGCATGCCCGGAATGGATATCATTGGCGCGAAGATAATCCCAATCGGGCTGAGGCAAATAGTAGGGATCCACGCTGGTCTCGAAGGGGATGCCGGCATCGATCTTGGACTTCAATGCCAGCAGATAATCGGACCAGGTTCCCTGCACCTCAATAGCCGCGATGAGGTTGCGGATAAAACCGGCAAACTCGTAGTCGCTCTGGGCCTGGCAAAGTATCCAGCCTCCGCTAAGGGCCAGCCAGTCGTCCTGACAGGCCATTGTGTGGGGACAACAGGCCAGCTCCACCGTCTCATAGACATCGTGACCGGCGCCGTAGAAATTGAACAGCATGGCCAGGGCCGCGTAATTGCAGAACCCGTTGATCTGTTGCCACACCCAGGGAACGGAATCACACAGGCACACAAAGAGGCTGTCGACATTGTCGCTCTCGTCTACTTCAGCAATAGAAGCACCTGGATCAACGATAAAAAATATCTGCGAAGAACCCGGGCACCCGATCCAGGATACGGAATCACAAACGGTGCTATCCGGAGATAAAGAGGCGATGACAATATCATCTCCTATCTGCGTACCCCCACCCTGTGGGTCTCCCAGAAAGAACCGGGCAACGATGTCATTCTGAGTGGACATGCCGCTGTTGCACACTCCGGCAACGATGTACATGGTGCCCTGCGCTTCCCAATCGTTGGAGAGATACAGGCTCACAGCGGCCAGGTTCTCGCCCTTCGAGTAGAAAACCACCTCTTTCTCTGGCGGAGGCGACTTTTCCATGGTGGTAAGAAGATGTTCCGGGCTGGTCTGCAGGATCGTCCATACCGTAGGACGGGGGATGGCTGTGGAGATGAGCAAGCTTTTTTCCTGATCCACAGAAGATGTTTCCCCTCCGCAAGCGTTCATTACCGGCACGAGGAGCATGAAGAAGATTATTGTGATCAAGCGCTGAGCTTCTTTCATCCGCAAGCTTCCTTGATAACTTGAGTTTGCTGGGCCTTGTTGTTAGCTGTCGCTCATTTCACCTTAGCAAGGGGTGATCTGTTGCCATCCAGAGATAAAGAAAGACCTTGATTCGTGCTGGCAATTCGTTGAAAACACGGGCAGCTGATCTGTCTTTTCACGATCGTGATCCACGATTCACGGCATTTAAAATTCACTACGGGTCGGCACAAGACTTATCCCACAAGGGGTCTAAGTATGAACCTATTCACTCACTCCGCGATGATGTATTCACCCTCCCATTCCGCGGTGTATTCCGTTTTGGAGGTAAACTGTCCCTTATAGGTGCCACCCCCCTGGATGTTCTCGAACTGACCGGTCCCTTTTACGTAAGAGCAGGTCCCTTCAAACGCTGTGATCGGGGTGCCCTCCTCGGGAACGGTGGTGGTGACCATGCCATCCCACTTGAAAAAAACGGCGTCTTCCCCAAGGGTTAGTTTTAAATACCCCTGATGAGGTCCGTTTCCCTGAACGAGATCACTAAAGGCCATGTTCACAGCCTGGGCACCATCCATGATCTTGTGCTTGCTGGTACACTCATTGGTTCCCTTGGCCGCACCAAAGGAAAGGACGTGGCCCTCGGTGTCACCAACCTCCATCGTCTCCTGTTTGGGGTAAACCATGGTCATCTTCCCGGCAATCTCGTGTTTCTCCTGAGCCATCGCAGTGGCCACAACCAGAGCGATGATCAAAGGGAGACATACGATGGGTGCCAACCATCTTCTCGTCCTGACTGTCCGCATTGATTTCACCTCCTTTCAACAGGCCGACCCGCAGCGTTTAGGTAGATTTAAGGCTCCCTTCTCATATTAAAATAACAGTTTGGGCTATCCACTCCTCCTGTCGTCAGCAGTCATCAGTTTATCCTCC
>CBDUWG010000297.1:0-3138 GCA_965370845.1 uncultured bacterium | reverse complement strand
GCCCCACCAACGGAGGCCCCAGAAGACAGATAGCCAGCAGCGCAACGAGTGGCCCAAAATGGTTCAGGTGCACAAAACGAAAGGGAGTTTTGCTCATAACCCGCCAATAAAAAATCGAGGTGAACATGCCCTGTCCCTCTCCGCATCAGACAATGGACAGCACCTCGACGATTTGCCCTCATGTGGTCGCTATTATGCCTGGCTGAAATCGCAACACGGGTACGCCGTTAAAGTAATGGAAATCTCCCGAAATCCTCCGGGTTTATCTTCTTCAGGCGATCGCGCAGGTTTTGGGCCCTGTCCGTATCGCTGAGCCCCGTTTTTTTCTTGTCTGCTTCCAAGACATGGTTGACCACATATATAGGCGCGTCACAGCGAAGAGCGAGGGCGATGGAGTCGCTGGGGCGTGCGTCGATGGTCAGCAGAGAGTTTTTCCGCTCCACATAGATCTGGGCGTAAAAGGTCTGATCCTTCAGGTCGTTGATGACCACCTTGCTGACCTTACCATCCAGCCCGTCGACGATCAACTTCATCAGGTCATGTGTCTGGGGACGCTTGATGGTCAGACCGGCAAGTTTTATAGCGATGGCCGTCGCCTCCGCGTGCCCGATCCAGATGGGCAAGATACGCGTTTCTTTGCCTTTAGTCTCTTTCAGAATCACCACCGGGGTGTTTGTCCCCGTGTCGATGGCCAAAGCGCTCACGTACATCTGCTGCATGATGGTTTCACACTCTCTCTGGTCGCTGGCGGCGACCCGTTTCTCTCACCCCAGGGTCCGTGCCCAGGCTCCGGCCGCGATGGCAATGGCTGAGCCTAATACCAACTCCCACGGGGAGAAAGGTTTCTCGTTGGCGAATACTGATAAAGAGATTCGTGGTAAAAAAGCGACCGGTATCAGAAAAAAAAGCTTACCACCCAGGATCATAATAGCCGTGAGCATTCCCCTCTCCACATATCCAAGCATTCGCCACAGAACAGGCTGCCAGGTCTTAAATTCTATCTTTCGTGGGGAGAAGGCCGCCTGGATATAATAGCAGATCAATGGGCTTGCCCACACGGAAACGGTATATGCGATACCCAGCTTGATCAGATAGACATTGGCTGTGGGACCCGCAATAATGGCCGTTACCGGGAGAACCCGGTTCAAATAGAGACTGACCAGGCTTATCGTGCCGATGTGTAATGCCTGATCGAGGAGGAAGTAAACCAGGTGATCTGCGCGTCTGCCGCCGACGAAAATCAGCTTTGCCTTGTCGATGGCGATGTGCAGCAGCCACAGGATGATCAGGCTGGCCCATGCCGTTCCGCTTTTCAGAAATGGCCGGGCCAGCAGGATGGCCACCAGTCCGAATATCGTGCCGTGGAGGAGAACACCCCATCTTTTTTGCTTCTTGATGGCGAAGACAGCGTCCGTCTGGAGGGGGAAGTCGGCGATGACATGGGCGAGCAACAGCCTCCAGAAGAGAACCATGTGCGTATCTCCCGGCCGGGATCACAACGAAGTTTGAACTCACGGCACAGAATGAAATATACAATGCCGGCAAAAATAGGTCAAGGACTTTTTCGTGAGCGCCGGGGCAAAATCTCCTTGACAAGACCGCAATTATGGGCTACTGTGGGGGGGAGTTGAAAAGATAAAACCGATCCTGGATCCTGGATCCTGGTAAAAGAAAAACCGATCCTGGATGCTGGATACTGGATGAGAAAGGCGGATTCTGGATACTGGATTCTGGATACTGGATGAAAAGATAGAACCAATCCTGGATTCTGGTTAAAGGCCGAGACTCGAGATTCGGGAAAGGAAAGAGATCAGGGCTTTCCCTTGCTCCACCCCACCAGAGATCAGAGATCAGGGACCCAACCCCTCTAGCCCATATGAGGGTTTCTGGAAGACCGCTTTTTTTACCCTGATCACTAATCTCTGATCTCTTGCTAGCATTGCTGAAGTTGAAGAGCGGCTGGACAGTTAGTATCAAGGGCTCCTGCGATGTCAGTGAGCATAGCCGGGGTGTCTTCGTCGAAGATGAGCAGGGCGAGGTGATCCGGTTGTGCTGGGACGAGTTCGACCGGATGGAGCTTGGTCGGCCATAGGGGCCGGTTTTCCACTCACCCGAAAGATGACCATCACCCGAGGAACGACATGCTGGTGGAACAGGAAAATTATCAGATGCTGAAGGTCTTCGCCCTGGCCCAGGGCGTCTCTCTCTTCGGTGTGGCCGGCATCACATCCCTCTGGGACACATTTTCCATCTATCCCAAAGGAAGCGTAGTCAGCTTGAACCGGGGTGTCTGTATGGCTATCTGCCTCTCCGATGCCGTTCTGGACAGCCTTGTGGATCGCCCCACCCTGCTGTACAAACACCACTACCGGAAAGCCAACGAGCTGTTGGACACCGTGGCCTTCCGGGTCGCCAATCTGATCGAGCAATGGGGCTACCGCGCCATGCCCATTGCCTCCTCCCAGATCGTTGACTGGCGCAGACAGAGCAGTCACGTTTCCCACAAAAAGGTGGCCGTCCTGGCCGGATTGGGCTGGCTGGGCCGCAATAACCTGCTGGTCAGTCCTCGCTACGGAGCCAGGATTCGCCTGGTGACGGTGCTTACCGACCTGCCCCTGGAGGTGGACGAACCCCTCCAGGAGGACTGCGCAAGCTGCCGTGATTGCCTGAGCGTCTGTCCCGCCGGGGCCATTGCTGAAAGCCCCCAGGAATTCGATCACCAGGCCTGTTTTTTGCAGCTGCAGCATTTCGCCAAGAAGGAGAATATCGGACATTACATCTGCGGGCTGTGCGTGAAGGCGTGTAAAGGGAAAAAAGTTTAGAGAGTTTGGAGAGTTAGGCGAGTTGAGCGAGTTTTAAGATTTATTGTAGGGGCACGGCGTGCCGTGCCCGACGCCGCGCAAGTATGATGATGGAAAAAAGTTTTGAGAGTTGAGCGAGTTCGAAGCTCGTTTGTCGGCCTCTAATCTCGAGTCTCGGCCTTTCAGAGGGGGTAGCGGAACAATCGACTCCGTCGATCGTTTCAAGGGGGAAACCGGTTTCCCCCTTGACGCTAGCCGGCTTATGCCGGCTCGCTGAACCCTCTCCGGTCCCTGCGGGACAAAGGCGTCAGGGGAATCCTTCCCCTGACAACCCCTG
>CBDUWG010000296.1:0-3143 GCA_965370845.1 uncultured bacterium | reverse complement strand
TTCTTTCAATCCCTCCCCCCCCTCACCACCCAGCCACCGTCTTGTTGACGATGTCCTCGGTCAGTTTGGCGATGGCCCTCGTCTTGCCGATGTCCTCATCCTCGGGCGGATCGGCCTGAACATCGTAAGTGCCCCAGCCCTCCATGCGCTCCCCTTCCCAGATGACCTTCCTCTTCTTCATGTCCTCGTAGGAAACATCCACGTGGATACGCACGATGTACTCCTGGACATTCTCCGATCTGTCGTAGGTATAGGCCAGATTCTTATAATCCACCACCGTGCCGCTGATTATAGAGTCGGCGTCCTCTTTCCTGACCACCTTCAGCTTTCCATCGCTGACCAGAGCTTCAATGATCCCTTCGGTGAGATCATCCCTGATCCCGTACTCGCTGCTCCTATTGCTGAAAAGAGGAACAGCCACGGTGCGGATGTGCGAGGGCAGCCCGCTTCCGGAGAAGGAGTAGACCCCGCATCCGATAAGGACAAAAGCGCACAGTATAGATAGCAGTAAAACTTTTTTCCAAGACCTCATGACATCAAGCCTCCGTTTGGAGAAAGCGACCCTGGCGGTAAACCACCCGGCCCGACTTTATCACCGTGTCCACCAGGTTCACGCCAAAATGGTAGGGCAAAACCTTATAGTTATCCATGTCCCAGATCACCAGATCCGCCCGCCTGCCTGGCTCCAGGCTGCCCAAACTATCTCCCCGGTCCACGGCGCAGGCGGCGTTTATGGTGGCGGCTGTGATGGCCTCTGCGGCGGTCATCTTCATCCCCAGACAGGCTAAGGTGATAACCATGGGCATGGACTCGGTCATGCAGCTTCCCGGGTTCAGATCTGTGGCCAGGGCCACGGGCAGGCCGGCCTCGATCATCCGGCGGGCCGGAGCATATCTGTCCAGGCCCAGACTGAATGTGGTGCCGGGAAGGAGCACCGGAATCACACCGGCCCCTACCATAGCCCGGATGCCCCGCTCATCGACGAAGACCAGATGATCGGCGGATATTGCTCCCAGTTCAGCGGCCAGCACGGACCCGCCGCTGGCGGCCAGCTCGTCGGCGTGCAGCTTCAGCTTCAGCCCGGCTTCTTTGGCGACGGTGAGTATCTCCCGGGACTCCGCCACGTCAAAGACCCCCTGTTCGCAGAAGATATCGCAGAACTCGGCCAGTTTCCGCTCGGCCACCTGCGGTATCATCTGCTCTCTAATCAGACGGATGTATTCCTGCCGATCTTGGCGAAACTCGTCTGGCACCTCGTGGGCTCCTAAAAAAGTGGGGATCAGATTCAGGGGATGCTCCCTGTTCAGTTGAGCTATAACCTCCAGGGACTTCAACTCATCTGTTAGACTCAGCCCGTAACCGCTTTTAGCCTCAGCCGTTGTAATCCCAAAAGAAAGCATACGGTCCAACCTGGGCCGGGCCAGCTCTATCAACTGCTCGTAGGTGGCCTGGCGCAGGCTGCGTACGCTGGATCGAATTCCCCCACCGCTGGCGGCGATCTCCTGGTATGAAGCCCCCTTGATGCGTAGCTCGAACTCCTCCTCACGGCTGCCGGCAAAGACCGGGTGAGTGTGTGGGTCGATGAACCCGGGCATGACCACCATGTCCCGGGCATCGATTATCGTCGTCTGCGGACCCACCGAAATGGCTGTCATCACCTCATCCGTGGTTCCCACGGTCACGATCAGGCCCTCAGACGCGGCCACGGCTCCATCGCTCACCAGACCCAGATTCTCCATCCGGACGCCGCGGTGAGGTCCCTTTTCATCCGATTGTAACGTCAATAACTGACAGGCGTTTTTAACAACCAGGTCAACCTTTTTCTCAGACATGATTAACTCCGTGCCGCAAAGATGCGACTATTTCAGCATTGGAATGCGGATGTCCTTCTCCTTGGCCGTCTCGATGGCCTTCTCATACCCGGCGTCGGCGTGACGGGCGATGCCGATACCCGGATCGTTGGTCAACACACGATCCAGGCGCACGGCCATCTCATCGGTGCCGTCGGCCACGACGACCATGCCGGCGTGAATGGACAAGCCTATGCCCACCCCACCACCGTGATGCACCGAGACCCAGGAGGCCCCGGAAATGGCGTTGAGCAAGCCGTTGAGGATGGGCCAGTCGGCGATGGCATCCGATCCATCCTTCATCCCCTCCGTCTCCCGGTAAGGCGAGGCCACAGAGCCGCAGTCCAGATGGTCGCGACCGATGACAACGGGCGCCTTCAGCTCGCCGCGGGCCACCATCTCGTTGATGATCCTGCCGAAGTGCGCCCGCTCGCCGTAGCCCAGCCAGCAGATGCGGCAGGGTAATCCCTGAAACTGGACCTTTTCCTGGGCCAGGCGGATCCAGCGGCACAAGGCGGTATCTTCGGGAAACTCACGCAGGACAACCTCATCCGTCTTGCGAATGTCTTCCGGGTCGCCGGACAGGGCCGCCCAGCGGAAGGGACCCTTGCCCTCACAGAACAGGGGCCGGATAAAGGCCGGGACGAAGCCGGGGAAGTCGAAGGCGTTTTCAACGCCGGCCTTGCGGGCCTGGCCGCGGATGTTGTTGCCGTAGTCGAAGGTAACCGCGCCCTTCTTCTGCATGGCCAGCATGGCCTGCACGTGAACGGCCATGGACTCGTAGGCTCGTTTTTTGTACTCCTGGGGATCTTTTTTGCGCAGCGCCAACGCCTCCTGCAGGCTCATCTTTCCGGGCACGTATCCGTTGAGGGCGTCGTGGGCCGAGGTCTGGTCGGTGAGCACGTCCGGGGTGATGCCCCTTTTGACCAGCTCCGGGTGAGTCTCCGATGCGTTGCCCACCAGCCCGACGGAGAGGGGCTGCTGCCGGCTCAGGGCATCCTCCACCAACCTGAGGGCCTCGTCCAGGTCCTCGGTCATGGTGTCGCAGTACCCCGAATCCAGTCGTCTCTGGATCCGCGCCCGGTCCACCTCCACATCCAGGCAAACTCCCTCGTTCATGGTCACGGACAAGGGCTGAGCACCGCTCATCCCCCCCATGCCGGCGGTGAGCACCAATTTGCCCTTGAGCGAGCCCGCGAAGTGCTGCCGGGCCAGCTCAGCCAGGGTCTCGTAGGTCCCCTGCAGGATGCCCTGAGTTCCGATGTAAATCCAGCTTCCCGCGGTCATCTGTCC
>CBDUWG010000295.1:0-3146 GCA_965370845.1 uncultured bacterium | reverse complement strand
GTCGGTTCCGCCCCCGGGTCCGTAGTAATGATAGTAGTAGTAGTAGGATCCGTAGCGGCCGGCCATCTTCACGTTGTTTAACACAGCTCCCAGGAGCTGGGCGCGGACGTTGTTCAACAATGCTTTGGCGCGAATCTCGGCGTTACGGGTAGTTTCTCCTGAGGAGATGACCAGGATGACGCCGTCGATCTGGGCGCTCAGTACCGCAGCATCGGTGACGGCCACCACCGGCGGAGAGTCAAACAGGATGACGTCATATTTCTCCTTGAGCTCTTCCACCAGCTTTCTCATGGCTTCTGAGCCCAGTAGCTCCGAGGGGTTGGGTGGCAGGGTGCCGCAGCAGAGAAGGCTCAGGTTTTTCACCGGCAATTCGTGTGTTGCCTCATCCGCGTGGGTGTTGCCCAGGAGGACATTGGTGAGTCCCAGGTTTTTCTGCTGCTCGAAGATGGAATGCAGTACCGGTCGCCTCAGGTCGGCATCGACCAGAAGGGTTTTTGTCCCCATCTGGGCCATGGTGATGGCCAGGTTGGCCACGGTGGTGGATTTGCCCTCGCCGGGGCCGGCGCTGGTGACCAGCAGGGTCTTGAGCGGGTGTTCGAAGCGGGCGAACTGGATGTTGGTGCGGAAAGTGCGATACGCCTCCGAGACGGGCGATTTGGGCTCGAAGTGCGTGATCATTCGCGAGGCGATCTGTTTAACCTCGCGCTCTGGAGACACATCCCGGGGTTTTCGCCGAGATTTTGCCTTCTCGCTGGTTTTGATCTCCGGAATGGAACCCAGGATCCGCAGGCCGGTGTGGCGCTCTACATCCTCGATGCTCTTGAGGGAGTCGTCCATGTAGTCCAAAAGCAGGGTGATACCGATGCCCAGGCCCAACCCGATGATAGCACCCAGGAGAAGGTTGAGTTTCTTTTTGGGGCGAATGGGGTAACGGGGTTCCTTGGCCCGGTCGATGATGCGTACCATGCCTATCTGGCCGGCCTCGGTGATCCGGGCCTCCTCGTATTTCTCCCGCATCATCAGGTAGATGTTCTCGTTCACCTTGGCCGCTCGCTCCAGGCGGGCTAAGCGGAGGTTTTTCTCCGGAAGGGACTGGAGTTTTGTCTCGTATGTCTTGACCACGCTGCCCAGAGCCTGGGCCTTGGCGTTCAGAGAGCTGATCTCGATCTGCAGGGAGAGGATCCGGTCGATCAGGTCTTGAGAATAGACCAGAGGGTTCTCCGGCGCCAGATCTCTGGAGATCAGCTTGCTGGTCTCCTCATTCATCTTGGTCTTGGTCTTCTCGACCTGAGATTGGATCTCCACCATCTTGTCGAAATCCTCGGTGTACCCCCGGGCGATAAATCCTGCCCTGATGGTCTCCAGGCTGGAGATCTCCTTGCGCAGCTCCTGAATAAGGGGACTGGAAACCTGGGTGATGTCCTCCACCATGGTGCTCTGGGTTTTAGCCAGCACCCCCTTTATGTAGTCCAGGCGCTTCTGGGTGGCATCCCGCGAGGTTATGGCCTCGTTGTGAAAACTATCGAATTCGGCCAACTGTTTGACCAGAGCCTCGGTCTCCTCCGACAGGGCGGCCACCTTCTCCTGCTCCTTGAACTGGCGCAAATCCTCCTCTGATTGCTGCAGGATCTCCTGGATGTTTTTCAGCTGCTCCTTGAGAAACTGGCGCACCTCTGTGATCTCACCACGGGAGACCTCCAGATCACGCCGGTAATACTGGTCGGCATAGGCATTGGCGATATAGGAAACCTCCCAGGGCGTGACGGCCCGATATCGTATCTCGATGATATCGGTGTCCCGGAGCGGTACGATGGTCAAATTGCTTCGCAGGGTCCTCACTATGTCATCTTCAGTGGCCCCTTCGTCCATGGCCCTGAATAGGCTGAACCGGTCCCGTTCCGGCGCTTTTTTGAGCCTGGCCACGATCTCCTCGGCCAGAGTCCTGCTTTTGATGATCTCCACCTGGTTGTTGATCTCCGTCTCTCGCTCCATGAAGCCGGAGACCCCGAACAGGGAGCGCTGCATGCCCCCGTCCTTCTCGATCATCAAGGTGGTTTTGGCCTCGTAGACCGGGCTGATCGCAAAAGAGAAGATAAGCGCAGCGATCACTGTGCTGAAGAAAGCCAGAGCGATGATCCAACGGCCCCGATAAAAGACGCGCAGATAATCATTCAATGCCACTGGGCGCTCTTCTGATTCCGCCAAGTTTAACCTCCTTAAGGATACTTATCATCGGTTCGAAACGAGCCAGATGACGTTGGCCACGATAGCTATCTGAGAGACAAATGCGGCAAATCTGTAAAACATGCGAAAGACGGTTGCGGAGACGACCACCGTGTCTCTTGGTTTGAGCACGGGAATTAAGCTGATATCCCCGGTATCCATGTATTCTTTGACGTTGATCGTCAACACCTCCGAATCTGTGCCGTCGGAGCGGATGACCCGCACCTCGCTAAGCTTGGCATAGTCTGTGGGACCACCGGCCAGGGAGAGGGCGGCGATGAGATCTGTGCCATCCGGCACCTCATATACACCAGGTTGTTCTACCTGCCCCCAGATGAAGACCTTGATCGTCAAGGCATCCTCGGTGCCCAGAGAAAGGTAATACCGCGGAGATCGAGCTCCGGAAGTTCCAGAATACTCCCTATCTTCCTGCCCCAGAAGGGGAGATGTGCCCAGCTGGAGCCCCAGGGCCATCAGGAGAAGGGCCGCTGCCCAGCCCCGCCAGTTTTTCAGCATGAAGGTGCTCCTTGTTGATAGTCGGCATAATTAGGATTCGAGCTAACATCGTGATCCGTGCCCGAGAAGAACTGGAAAGTCGTTTATCGGCTTCGAGGTGCGTTACGTGAATCGGGCGTCGTGAATCGTGGAGAGATTGATCTCTCAGAACTCTCTAAACTTTCAACTCGCCTAACTTTCTCAACGCTCTATCTTTTACTTCACAGTAAAACTCACCCATCTCGACTCCGACCCCGAGCGTAGCTCGCTGCCCTGGCGGTCCACTCGCCACCAGTATTGGCGGCCCGGGATCAACAGCGTATCGGCGGCGGTTCCGTCTTCGTTGTAGAGAAGCGAGTGCGGCGAGGAAAAGGGATTCTGCCCCGGGCTCACCCACACGGTGCGTTCATCCAAGACGTCGTAAACCC
>CBDUWG010000294.1:0-3149 GCA_965370845.1 uncultured bacterium | reverse complement strand
CCAAAAGGCAGAGTCCAATGGCGGTAATGGAGTAAATAGCGATGAAGATCATCAGGGTAGTCACGGGTCTTTTCACGCCAAATTCGGGCAGTTTCATCTGGACTCACCTCCCTCCGGGGAACCCTTGACCTCGATAGCGACGCCGTTTATGAGCATCTGCTGGCCGACATAGACGACCATTTCACCGACATCCAGTCCATCAAGGACCTGCACATGTTCGTTCTCAGCCAGTCCAACCGAGATATTCCGACGCCCGGCCAACCCATCCTTGGCGACGTATACATATCGTTGTTCGCCGACCTTCAGCAGGCACTCCTCGGGGATGATGGTCACGCCTCTGTGTTCCCCAACCAGCAGGTCAACGCGGGCGAAGAAACCGGGCTTGAGCAGATGCTTCTGATTATCGATGACGATCTCCACCGGGGCCGTGCGGCTCAGCTCATCGACCACCGGACTGACGGTGCTCACCTTCCCGGAGAAAACCCGATCGGGGAAAGCATCAACTTTTATCTCCGCCTTCTGTTCCTTTTTGACCCTGGGCAGATTCCTCTCGATGACATTGACCCTGACCTTGACCTGGTCCATGCTCACCACCATGATGATGGGCGTGCCCATAGAGGGCGCGGGGTTGGGTGGGCTCACCACCGAGCCGATGTCCAGATACACTCGACCGACGATGCCATCTATGGGAGATGTTACCGCCGCCGTCTCGAATTTCAGGCCGGTAACATCCCGGTCGATCAGGGCGATTATATCACCCTTTTTCACCTGCTGCCCCTCTCTGAATCTGATCTCGATGAGCTTCCCAGACACCTTGGGATAGATGTTGATCTGATCCTGTGCTTTCACATCGCCGACAAAGGAGAGGATCTCATTAATGTCGCCCTTTTGGGCGGTGACCACCTTTACGGGGATGGCCTTGGGTTTTTCGGCTTCCTGTAGGATCTCCGGCGACTGATCCCTGATGGCGACCCGGTAGACGATCAGGGCCAGAACAATTAACATCAGAATCCAGATGATGGCTTTCCTCATGGCTTCGACTCCTTTTCCCTTTAGCTATTCGATGACTCCCATTGCTTTGTTCAATTCGGCCGTGGAGATAATAACTGCATGCAAGGCAACCAAATGGTTAGTTCGGGATTGGGTAAGGGCCAGCTCCGCGTCCATGACCTCCAGGCTGGTGACCGTGCCCTCCCGATATCTTTCCTGGGCAATTTCAACGCTGCGCTGGGCCTGTATCACGGTCTCCTGGCTGGATAACAAAAGTGCCCCGGCTTGCTCCAGTGCCAAAACGGCTTGACGGACTTCAAACTCGATGAAATCCCGCAGGCTCTGTTCAGCTAATTCAATTTGACTTAAAGATGATTTCGCCTCCTGGACCTTTGCCCGGGTGTAGAAGCCATCGAAAATGGGCACCGAAAGAACAAGCATCCCATTATATGATTTCTGCCATTCATCCCATCCGGAGAAGAGATCGTTATTCTCCAACTGGTAGCGGGTCACAAAGGCCAGACTGGGCTTGTTGTTCGCTTGGGCCATCTTGATGGTCCGGCGACCGATTTGCTTCTGATTAAGCAGCATAAAGATCTCCGGTCGACGCTCCAGTGAGATGTGCAGACATTGGTCCAGAGTCAGCGTTCTCTCGGAGGAAATCATGGCTCCGACCAGTTCAATCTCTCGGTTCTGAGGCATCCCCAACAGATTTTTCAAGGCCAGCAAGGCCAGTTTTAAACCGTCCCTCGCCTTGATGACCTGAGGCTGGAGGTTGGCCAGCTGCACCTTTGCCCTCAGAAAATCGAACTCCGAGGCCTCCCCGGCCTCATAACGAACCTCGCTAGTGTGCAGGTGCTCCTCGGCCAGCGCCACAGCCTCTTCAGCGACCCTGATGGATTCTTTGGCCAGGAGGGCTCCGTAAAATACCCGATTCACATCTAAGATGACGTTCTGCTGCTGTTGTCGAAGCGATTCCTGCCTGATGTTCAGACCCAGCTCTGCCTGCTTGTGTGCGTTCCGGATCCGACCCCATGTGAACAGGGGTTGTTGCAATGTGAGACTTGCGATATAATCTCTGGTGAAGTCCATTTCAACTTTTTCGGTGGCTCCCGGAGGCATCCCCGGCACAAATTCGCCGATGGGAAACTCAATGGACGGCAGCCCCTCGAATGCGGTGTAGGAGCCCTGGGCGTCAACCTGTGGGAAGTAGGCCGACTTGGCCTGCTTAACTCGGGAATGTCCCACCTCTATGTCCTTTTCGACCTGTAGAATCTTCTTGTTCTGCTCCAGGGCTCTCCTCACACAGGCATCCAGCGTCAGGGTAAGTTTGTCCTGGGCCTCCGTTAATCCATTCAGCCACAGCGAAACAATCAGGGCCATCAGGGACGATATGAAGAAAGATCGTTTCATTTTTCCTCCCGATTCGCGATGCACTCGTCTGCTCTACTGATTTATTTGCTCCCGTCATGTTTGGGAGCCAGCATCCCCCTGAGGAACAGTTCTATGACAGTTTGGTAATCTCGTTGAAGAGAAGAACGACCCTTTGAGATGAGATCGTAATAGATGATGGCATTGGTCATGCCGAGGAGAGATATGGCCACGCTTTTCGCATCCAGATCTCGAAATTTCCCCTGGCGCACTCCCTCTTGGATGGCTTTCTCAAGAAGAGGGAAATGGGTGAGGTATTTCTCCCTGAACTGCTGATCGATCCTTTCTCGAAATTGAATTCTTTCCTGGACGAGAATTCGATAAAACCCCCTGTTTCGTTCAAAAAATGCGAGATATGTTTTGATAGCTATTTGAATTCGTTCAATTGGATCCTCGATATCATCGAGCTCTTTTAATATTCCATCGCGCAACGAGTTTAATCCCCATTCGATTAAACTGAGAAACAGGCTTTTCTTATTCCCAAAGCGACGATATACTGTTCCCTTTCCCACTCCAGCCCTAGCTGCGATCTCTTCAACATCCGTTTTATAATAACCTTTTTGTGAGAAGATCTTTCCGGCCGCTTTTAGAATTTTAAAGTCTGTTTTATCTCCCGGCGTATGCATTTATGAAGCTCCTTTTTTAAATCTAAAGCTTCGATGAGAGAACTAGAACATTAGCGGACGGACTAGTCCGTCCAGATTGATCATTATAAACAATCCTTCGTA
>CBDUWG010000293.1:0-3152 GCA_965370845.1 uncultured bacterium | reverse complement strand
TGGGAGTCCACAACCCCATCTGCTCCGAGGTCTTCGGACACCTGATCCTCAGCCGCTCCCAGGTTTGGGAAAAGTGGGTGGAGCAGATCCGCCGGCGGACAGATGAGACAAGGCCCCTGGTGAAGCGCTTTTTAGAGGGGCGGGATGATCTGGAGTGGGTGGAGCCGGCCGGCGGAGTTATTATTTTCCCGCGGATCAAGGGTGGATTCACCGGCGGGCAGTTGGCCGAGCGCCTGCGGGAGCGCTACGATACCTTCATCATCCCCGGTCGCTATTTCGAGGATGACCGGCAATTACCCCTGGCCTTCGGGGCGTCACACCCCAACCAGCGCCGGGGACTGGATCATCTGGGCTCTGCCCTGGATGAGCTGGCCCGGTGCGGGTCTTCGGGGCATGGGTCCACGGCTTGAATTGACAACCGGGGGAACGAGAATGTCCGTGCTAAGACAGAACAGGGCCACAAAGAACTGGGTCATAGTTGCCGGGGAAAGATCCCGGCGTCCGGACGATTTCAAGATGGTGGAGATCGCAGAACCACTTCCAGCCCATGATCCGCTCTGTCCCTTTTGTCCTGGGAACGAGTCGCAGACCCCTGCGGAGATCATGGCTCTGAGAAAACCTGGTTCGCCGCCCAACGGCCCCGGCTGGCAGCTGCGGGTGGTGCCCAACAAGTTTCCGGCCCTCCAGCCGGCGGGAGATCAACAGCGCCGGGAGAAATACGATTTTTTCCGCGAGATGGACGGTCTTGGGGTGCACGAGGTGATCATCGAGTCGCCGGCCCACAACGAGACCGTGGGCACCATGAGCTATGCAAAGGTGGAGCAAATCGTCCTGACCTATCGGGAAAGATACCTGCACCTGGAGAAAGACTCCCGGTTCCAGCTGGTGACCATTTTCCGGAACAACGGCCTGCGGGCCGGCACTTCTCTGGCCCATCCTCATTCCCAGCTTATTGCCACGCCCATCGTGCCTGCCCGCACGCGCCACCTTCTGGAAGAGGCTATGCGCTACTACGACGATCGGGGCAGCTGTGTTTTCTGCGATATGATCCAGGAGGAGCTGAGGGCCAAAAAGCGGATAGTTCTGGAGACCGCGGACTTTGTGGCTTTCCAGCCCTTCGCCTCCCGGGTGCCCTTTGAGACCTGGATCCTTCCCCAAAAGCATGATGCCTCTTTCGGCAATATCTCTGTTGCGCAGGCTAAAAAATGTGCCCGCGTTCTGCGCCGGGTCCTGGGCTCTCTGCACCGGCTTCTGGGGAATCTCGACTATAACTACGTCGTCTATACCGTGCCTTTCAAGGATGCCGACGAGAACTACTATCATTGGCACATCGAGATCTTGCCCCGGCTGACCACCCAGGCCGGGTTCGAGCTGGGCTCGGGAATCTACATCACCGTCGCCTTTCCAGAGGAAACGGCCAGGTATTTAGCTCGGGCCATTGAAGATGGGGGTCGGGAGGGATGAGAGCACCATTTTACAGCGGTCCTTTTCTTTATTGCGACTACTGGGCCAGCGTTCTGGGGCTCAGGGGTCTGGTGAACCCGCGACTTCTGAAGCGGGGAGCCATATCCCTGGGGCAGTTCAAAAACGGCCTGGATCGGCCTCAGGCCGGATTGCCCAAACTGCGATATTATCTGATCACCTTTCTGGCCGGCCCCCTTTTTTTGACCTATCACCTGGCTGCCCAGCTGGGCTTTGCCCTGCGCAGTCGGACTAAGGTGGACACCACTTTCCGCGAAGCCCTGGCCAAATTTCAGCTCTCTCTGGCCCAGGACCGTGATGACAAACGATATGTTCGTGTGACCGGCGACCAGGAAGGTCTGCATCAAAGGCTGTTGAACCCGGACAAGATGAGCGTCATCACCAGCCTTTTCTATCCCACCTACAAGGTTTTCATCGCCTCTCTGCTCACCGTTCTGCTCACCGTGATCCTGATCCCGCTGCTTAACAACATCAATTTTCTCTCAGCCATCATGCCTTTTTTCGAGGCCCTGACCTATCCGCTGCTCTTTGTGATTTTGTACCTGATCTTTCGGGATCTGACGACCGCTATTCTGGCCCCCATGCCCCTTTTCGGCGTTCGGTTCCTTTTACGCCACTCGGGGACCATGCCCCCGGAGAGTTGGGCTCCTTTTTTTCTGGGCATGGCTGGCTGTGCTCTGGTCTTCTACCTGGCGGAATGGTTTTTTATCCCCCGGCCCCTTCCGCCCACTCTTTTCCTTTATGTCAATGATCCCCAGGACCCCAATTTTCCCTACCGGCCGGAGCATGCTCCCTACTGGCTCCGGGGACGGTATTACTGGGTATGGCGTTTTGTGACCCTCTTTCCGGCGGAGCTCAACAAACCGTGGGAGCCGGACTGGGAGCGGCTGGAAGTATGGGTTCGGGCCGACGAGGGCGAGCAGATGGGCATGATCGAGTGGCTGGTTACCGATGTTCACTACCGGGAGCTGTGGATCGACTATCGGCGACTGGTGCCGGAGAAGGAAAAGAGGTCTCATCGGCAGTGGCTGTCGCGGCACTGGCAGGATGGAGACAAGAGAGGGGCCTGGCTCATCGAGGCGGATGCGCATCTGGTGTATCACTCTCAATTTGTCCGGGGAATCTTCCCCATGCACCTGGAGCGGGATTGGGTGCGGCAGCGCCTGGGGGAGCTGATCAGATCGGCGAAGACATACCGGGCCCGGGACAGGCGTCAGGATTTCCTGAAGGTTCTGCGAGATCTGGAGGTGTCCGGTGAGGTGGTGCTGGGGGAGATCCCCGAACATCTGCGCAAATTCAGCTTGCGGGAGCTACTGTCCATACCCTGGGATTACTGGCGGTATCCGGAAGGGGCTACATCGGCGAAGATCTCATATCTGTACGATGCGGATAGCTGGCCAGAAAAAAAGCTGGTCAGGGCCAGCGAGCCCAGGCTGCAGATCAAAGAGATCGCCCGCCGGGGTAAACGGGATCAAACCCAGATCGACCGGACCATCCCAGGTGGAGGCCGATAAAACATGTTCCTTTTTTTAGGTCAAGGGAGGTGGGCTAATTGCACATTATGCTGCTGTTTTTCTTCATTGTCATCTCCTTTCTGATCGTTAGGGTGGGAGCCGTGGCTCTGGAGCTGACCGGACTGGAAAGGAATAAGGCGCTCTTTCAAGCCCTTT
>CBDUWG010000292.1:0-3168 GCA_965370845.1 uncultured bacterium | reverse complement strand
ATCCCGCCGTTAATTCCCGGCTCCAGGGGCCGGCCCTGCTCGTCCACGGGAACCGTATTGACCAGCCAGTAATCCATCTCTCCTGCCTTGACGATCTCCCAGCCGAACAGATCCCGGTAGAAGGAGATGGCCCGTGACTCCTCGTCATAAGGGATCTCGAAGTGAACGACGGTGGCCCTCATCCTCTCGGCCGGCACCCTGCCGGCGATCCCGGCAACTCTGTCCACCAGCCGCTGATAACCATCCGCGTCCCACTCAGGCATCTTGGCCTCGGCCAGGCTCTCCTGCGCCCGGCGCAAATACTGGTAGCCGTCCTTCAACTCTTTCCTGGCAATGGCCAGCTCGCCCAGCTCCCGGCAGGAGAGGCCCACCCATTCCGCGGCATCCGGACTGGGGTCTGCGGCATAGAGCCTCTCGGCCCAGGCCAGCACAGATCTCAGCCAGCTTTCGGCCTCATCCAGCCGTTCCAGCTTGTGATATGCGTATCCCACGGACCAGTCGGCCACCAGCTTGTTATGTTCGCTGCCTAACTTCCAGTGATACTCCCGGGCCTTCAGCAGGGCATCCAGACTTTCCTGGTAACGCCCCATCTCCTCACAGGTCCAGCCCAGATTATTCCACAGCGGACCCAGCCATCCCTGCAGATCTCCCGCCTCAGCCGCCTCTATCCCCTTCTTGGCCCAGACGATCTGCTGCTGGTGAGGGGCGGTGATGGCCACCATGTGGGCGGCATCCACAGCACGGTCGTGCAGCTCGTGCTGCAGGCAGTAATTATACATGTCCGTGAAGGTCTTGGTGGCCAGCTCCAGCAGGTCGTCCTTCCACTCGAACCGGCCGCGCACGCCCAAATAGCGCGACCAGCCCAGGGGCATCTCCGGAGATACAACGGCCTCGGCTCTCTTCAGCCAGGAGTGGCCTTCCTCTCTCTCGCCCTGGATGAGATGACCGCGAGCCACCTGGGACAGTGCCTCGGCCAGAATTTCTTGGGGACCCTCCTGCTGGGCCGCTTCGACGGCTCGTTCATAGATCTGGGTGGCCTCGGCGTACTCTCCAACCCGGAAGGTTTCATCGCCACGGGCCAGAAGCTGCCCGGCCGCGGTTCTCTGCTCTGCCTTGATCACCGCCTGTCCCTGGACAACGAAAACGGCCGCTGTCAAGAGATAAATTCCCATGCAGATGAAGGTTAAAGTCCTCTTCATGGACATTCTCCTTTGAACTGGCTCAATCTGCGACTTCTCCCGGACTGATAACGGGCCGGCCTCAGGATAGATCGCCTTTCAGGCAGCGGGTGTCTTTTGAGGAGTTCGACTCGCGCGGGCAGACCCGCCGCCTGTGCCCTGGTCACGGCTCCAGCACATCACTGTTTCTTGAAGAAAACAAAATAGACGAGCCTTACCAGCAGAACGACGGCCACCAGGATGAAGAGCCACAGATACGATTTGACGAACGAGGCGATGTACGCTCCCACTATGATCCCCAGCACGGCACAATAGGTCTTCAGTATCGCGATGTCCCCGAAGGACCACATCCTCGATTTCATAAACCCAAACATACACACCTCCTTCTACCAAAGGAACCGCCTGGGCACACAACCTCTCGCGTCGAAAACGATCCCCTCCATCTCCAGCAGGGCCCGTTTCAGGGGCAACTCCCCGGCGAAGCCCCCGGGACTGCCGTCTGCTCTGATGGTCCGATGGCAGGGAACGACGATGGGAAAGGGGTTCTGAGCCAGGGCTCCTCCCACGGCCCGGGCGGCTGGCGGTGCTCCGATCTTCCGGGCCAGGCAACCGTATGTGCTCACCCGCCCGCGGGGGATCTGCGCCTCGGCCAGAAGAACCTGCTTCTGAAAATCGCTGCAGACACCAAAATCCAGCAGATCCAGGGAGAGGGCGATGGGCTCGCCCATCAGGAAGGCATGAAGCTGGTCGCGGAGAGCTGCGATGCGCTGGTGAGATCTGCGCACCGCTGGGGGAAATTGCTCCGCCAGGATGGTCTCGGTGCTCTTTCCCCCGGAGGGCAAGATGATACGAACCACACGCGGGCCGACAGATGCCTTGCGCCAGACCAGAAGGGTGCGCCCGAACTCAGATGGAACAACCACATAGGCCAAGTTCGGTCTGTTCACCGGCCATCTCCTCATCCCAGCCCTGAGGTGCATTACGGTTTCGGCCAGGGAGAATCCACTACTTCCCGGATGCCGGCTGAAAGATGCCAGCCTGTCCGCAAAAATCCTCCCCACAGTCGCAAGGGCTCCCCGGGAAATCCGCCTCGTGCTGCTGGCTGTTTAATCCCGATGCCTGGGCAAAAACTTGATTAACATCAGGGCCAGACCGGCCACGATCAGCAGAATGGGTACCAGATGCAATCTCGTGTCGATTAGCTGCCAGATGCCGCCCACCACAAAGAGCAGGCCGACCACGAGCCAGAACCTCTCCATGTGCAATTTGAGAACCAGCCGCGCAACCTGCACCCCCACCATGATAATCCCGATGCCCAACAGGGCCACGCTGGTGTCTGCCCCAACCATCAGAACTATCCCCAGCCAAATGAGAAACGATCCCCATCCCGCGGCATCCAGCTTCCGGGACAGCTCACTCTTTTCGGCTTTCTGCGGACCTTTCTGCTTTTCCTGTTCCTGGATCTCCTGCGGTTCTTCTTTCGGCTGCGTGCTTTCCTCGGCCATTGTTCACCTCCTGTCGTTGGTCGAATAACTCATCTCTTTGTGCATCAATCAAAGTCTACGAATTTCCAAGGGAGTTGTCAAGGGGAAATGATGATGAAGTGAGAGTTTGGAGAGCATCTTGAGCTCGGAGCTGGGAACTGGGAGCTCGGAGAGTTAGGAACTCGGAGTGCGGAGCTCGGAGCTGGGAGTGCAACCCCACTCCCCTTTTGTTCTGATTTTAGCTTTTAACTCCAAGTTCCGCATTCCGCGTTCCGCGCTCGGTAGGGTGTAGTTGGGAGGGGGAAGTGTCCCCCTTGCTCTGGCCAGCATGGCTACGCCACCGGCTCGCTATTGGCGGCAGGGCCGCCGATGCCGTCCTTGCTCATCCGCCGCGGCCGGCCGCTCGCCTTGCTGTCCTCCGCTACCCCCTCTGAAAACTCGGGGAAAACAGAAAAGTAAGAGTGATTACTGCATAGTATTTTTTCCAACTGAACCTTCAGAGAAAA
>CBDUWG010000291.1:0-3204 GCA_965370845.1 uncultured bacterium | reverse complement strand
GATTGATATAAGGGATCATGGCAGTGGAAACGCCGGTGCCACTAATGTTTTGAGAGTGCTGGGTGTAAAATACGGAGTTCTGGTCCTGGCGCTTGATATGGTCAAAGGATTGCTGGCGGTATTAGTTGTTTCAAAGATCGGCCAGATGGAATTTGCCGCTTACCCAAATCTCCTCCCGGTGTTGGCGGGAAGCTGTGCGATATTGGGACATGTTTTTCCAGTAACTACCGGTTTTCGCGGAGGAAAGGGGGTAGGAACTGGCGCAGGTGTGATGCTCGCTTTGGTTCCTGTAGTGACCTTGTGTGTCCTGGTGCTATGGGCGGCCGTTGTGGCCGTGACGCGCTATGTATCCTTGGCCTCAATGGTTGCTGCAATTTCCGTACCACTGTTGCTTATTCTGAGGAAGGTTATTTTTGAATATGATCCGGGCAGAGCGATCGCGTCCTTTAGCGTGATAATGGCTTTAACGGTTCTGATCTGCCATCATGGAAATATCGGAAGGCTGTTAGCAGGGAGGGAGAACAAGTTTACCCTGGGCGCTAACCGAACAAAGAGGAAACAATTATGAGGAAAATAGCTGTCTTGGGCGCTGGCAGCTGGGGTACTACACTGGCCATTCTGTTGCATGGCAATGGTCATGGTGTTCGGCTGTGGGAATTTTTTCCCCAAAGAGTTGTGCAGCTTAAATGTACTCGACAGAACGTCCTTTTCCTTCCGGGAGTGACCATTCCCGGGGAGATCGTCATCACAAATGATTATGATGAGGCCCTTGACGGAGCCAGTATGAGCGTTTTTGCCTTGCCATCACATGTGATCAGGACACTGGCCAAACAGGTATCTCATCATCTGACAGAACAGCATGTAATCTCAGTGAATGTTGCCAAAGGTCTGGAGAGAGAGACGCTTAAGAGAATGTCCCAGGTGCTTGAAGATGAGTTGCCTGCTGGCACCGGAATTGTCACCCTCTCGGGGCCCAGCCACGCTGAGGAGGTCAGCCGGGGCATTCCAACTGCGGTGGTTGCGGCTTCAACGGATGAAAGCTTGAATCGTGAAGTGCAGGATGTTTTCATGTCTTCACATTTCCGCGTGTATACCAATGAAGACATCGTCGGTGTTGAGCTGGCCGGCTCGTTGAAAAATGTAATCGCTATAGCCGCCGGTATGTGCGATGGTCTGGGCTACGGAGATAATACCAAGGGGGCACTGCTTACCAGGGGGTTGGCCGAGATCAGCCGCCTGGGCATAGTCATGGGCGCACGGGCACAGACTTTCTCTGGCCTGTCGGGAATGGGCGATCTGATCACCACCTGCATGAGCAAGCATAGCCGCAATCGATATGTGGGAGAACAGGCCGGAAGAGGAAAAAAGCTGAGCCAGATTCTGTCCAGCATGGATATGGTAGCCGAGGGTGTTAACACAACCAAGTCGGCGAGGTTTTTGGCCCAGGAAAAGGCGGTGGAAATGCCCATCACAGAACAGGTATATAAGGTTCTTTTCGGAGATAAAAACCCCCGACAGGCCGTTAACGATCTGATGAGTCGCGTGGCTAAAGAGGAAATCTGGTGATATATTAATTTCGGCAGGTGGTTTAAGACAAATTGTAAATAGGCGTTAAGATTTTATAACCAGATGGGAACCCTAAACGGGAGGTGGTCCTATTGGTCAAACTTTCCCCCAGGAAGATGTATTATACAATCAGTGAAGTTTGCGCTTTAACCAATCTCAAGCCCCATGTGCTGCGCTATTGGGAGGATGAGTTTCCCACCCTGACTCCTCCGAAGAATCGAGCGGGAAACAGAGCCTACCGGGTTAAGGACATCAAATCCATCTTTTCCATCAAACGGCTGCTTTACGAGGAAGGCTATACCATAGCCGGCGCAAAGAAAAAGCTTTTGCAAATTCGCCGCAATCCCCCAACCAGTCAGTTAGAGCTGAATTTCGAGGGGGCTCTCATGCGGGATGTCTTGATCTCTATCAGACGGGATCTGAAGGAGTTAGTAATGCTTCTGAGATCTGCCTGAGAGCATGGGTTTTTTTGCTTGATTTTTGGCGGACGATTTCATAGATTAGGTGTGTGCCCAAAGGGGCGCACATTCGAGATATAGAAATATCAAAGATAGGTCGGGGCGTGGCGCAGTCCGGTAGCGCACTAGCATGGGGGGCTAGTGGTCGCTGGTTCAAATCCAGTCGCCCCGACCATGATAATAGGACTGCAACTCTATCCCAAAAGTGAGTTGCAGTTTTTTTGTCTATCAAGTGGTTGGCATATGAGAGGCAAAGGGGTTTTTTCACTTGACAAATTCCGTAAAAATACATAGAGTAAAGCGATTTAAAAATCTCAAATGATAAAGATGCTCCAGGGTTTTATTCAAAACAGATAAGCGGGGGGTTTTCAATGCCAGCAGGGGAGATGTGCCCCTTGTTTTAGCAGATTGATGCCACGAAAGCTATTCAGAGGAGGGAAACGAAGATGAAGATGGTTATAGTCCTCACCATGATCGTTGTTCATCTGTGTGCGGTTCTCCATACGGTACCGTTGCAAGCACAGGAAGAGCTGAAAATCGTTCATGAACCAGTCATTGAGGTAGACGTCCATAAAGCCATCAGCGTAACGGCAGAGCTAACCGCTCCAGCGGCTGGAAAGCTGGTGTATATCATGTACCGGCGGGTGGGAAAAAAGAATTTTGAATCGATATCTATGAAGAATATAGGAGATTCTAAATTCGCCGGAGAAATCCCTAAGAAAAAAGTTAATTCTGAGGGGTTGGAATATTATGTGAGAGTTCTTGATCCCGTCGGCAATCAACTAGCTCGATACCCTGTAGATGGATCCTACATTAGTGTCACTGTCAGCCCGGCAGAGTCTGAAGAAGAGATGACTTTGTCCGACGAGGAGGTAGTGGTGGCGGAGACTGTTGTTGTCGGCGAGACTTCAACGGAGATTCCTAAATCGGAAGGAATGACTTCCCCGAAAATATCACCACAACCTGAATCACGTTCAATAGTTCACCAGCCTGTTACTGAAGGTAACGCTAAGCAGACCATAAGTCTAACTGCCGAGCTAGATGGATCCCTGGCAGGCAAGATAGTCTATATAATGTACAGGAAAACAGAGGAGAGGGATTTCGGCTCGATATCTATGAAGAATGTTGGTGAAAACGCCGTCGCCGGAGACATTCCCGCCCAGAAAGTCACTTCGGAGGG
>CBDUWG010000290.1:0-3205 GCA_965370845.1 uncultured bacterium | reverse complement strand
AATATATTAGATCATTTCATCACCCACACATTCGTGTGACGACCCACATTCTTTTAACGAATCTCGAGTCTCGGTAATAAAAAAACCGCCAACAACCTCAACGGCGTCGACGGAAAAAACTTGGTCACTTCTATCCTTAAAAACTACCTGTGCGCTTATTTTGCATTTGATATATAGAAATCGAACTCCCCCACCTCATTGGACGGATCCGATTCGAGACCACCGGCCACGGCGGTGACATAGTAGCAGCAATTGTTCTGCGTGTCACCCACCTTACCGCAAGAGGTGTCTAAGTAAAATAGCTCCGTGGTGGAGTCTATAAGAACTTTGGCTCCGGGAATGCAGTAACGGCAGGTATCCCGGAACACCCGATAGTAGTCCACCAGCAGAGGATGTCCGCTTTTATCTTTGGTCACCGGAGACCAGTCCAGATACAAATCGGACCCTGAGAGGGTGATTTTCAGATCCTCCACCGCGGCCGGGATCTGAGACAGGGGGATCCACGTCTGAACGCTCTGCAGCACCTCTTTGGTATCGTCGTCCTGCACGAAGACCACCATGTCGCAGTTCTCCGGGAACCACAGGGTATCTATGGTGAAGTCCACGGTATCGTTGAAGGTCTCACCCTGGTCGATGGAAAAGCTCACCCCCTGGGCGTCGGGAATCATATCCCGCAGGACCTCCTGGTACACATCAGCGATATGAATGGCCTCCGATTCTATGAGCGCATACCTGAGATATAGGTCTTCCTCTTCTAGCGAATCGACGGCGATCACCTGGGCGAAAACCTGGCCGCTGCGGCTGGTTGTATCGTAGGTCACCGACAGGCTCATGCTCAGCGGGCTGGGAATGGCCCGGCGCACCTCGACGGAGTCCTTGAAATCATAATAAGAGCTGTCATCGGCGCCAGCGACCAGCATTCCGCCGTCGAAGAAGGTCCTGGGCGCCGACGATTGCCCGTAGTAGCTTGTCCAGCGATCCTGGGATTCCGGCCGATAGAGGGTGGGCTTATAGTTGGTGTCTGCAGGGGCCGGGATGCAATGGTATCGAATTATGGCCAGGGAGGAATCAGGATACTCCTGGGTGAGCGAATCTAAAGCGGCCTCGGCATAGTGACAGTTGCCACAAACGATGGAAGTAAAAAGCTCCACCAAAACACAGCGCTCCACCGCCGCGGTCGTGGAGACGGCAAAGCACATCGCCAGAAGAACGATGGCCGTGCTGATGAAGGATTTTTGGCACATCTTGACCCTGGGAAGAGGTAAGTTTTTCCCAACTCTTCGCTGTCGTAAGAGTCATTTTACTGAAACTTCTCCTAATTACCATTCTATCAAACCTGGCCAAATTTGTCAAGGGGTTTTTTGTTTACTTTTTTCCACTTTTCTGAGAGGCAAATCCTTGCAGTCCGCTCTGTAAAAGCTCCAACACCTGGGAGGTAACCGTCACCCCGGCCATCTTCAGGGCCAGAATGGTCGCCCCCCCCACCGGCTCCAGGCGGGGCATCACGAATTCCACCGGCGTCCCCTCTCCCAGGGCGGCCCTCATGGACTCCACGAGCAGCTCCTTGTCCTTGAACAGGCTCCCCACCAGGCCGATGCTCACCTTCTCTCCCCCCATCCCCAGCCTGCCGATCACGGCGCCGGCCATCAGGCCCAATTCCCGGCCGGCCAGATCGAGTATTTGGGCGGCCGGCGGGTCGCCTTCCCGGGCGGCGTCGAAGACCAGCGGAGCCAGGGTGGCCATCTCATCGTGACTCATCGGCCGGCCATAGACCAGGGGAATGATCTGTTCCGGGCCGCTCAGGTCCAGTCTCTGCAGAATTTTCTCCTGCAGCGCAGTCTCCCGGCCGCGGCCATCATGGGCCTTTAAAACGGCTATCAGGGCCCGGCGGGCGATGAAAAAACCGCTGCCCTCATCCCCTAACATGTAGCCCCATCCGCCGGCGCGGGCTCGTCGGCCTGCAGCATTGCGGCCCAGAGCGATGGAGCCGGTGCCGGCGATGACGATCAGGCCCGGCCGATCGCCCAGGGCGCCCACCAGGGCGATCATGGCGTCATGGTCCACCACCACCTCCCGGGCTATCTTCAGACCCTTTACCAGGGCGGCCACCCGCTCGGGCTCTCCCGGCCGGCCCACCCCGGCCAGCCCCAGAGCGATGCCGGCCAGCTCTGCCCCGGGAATATTGGCCCCGGCGAACAGCTGACGCACCAGTTCAGGGATCTCTCGCCGGATGCCCGCGGATCCCACTATCTGATAATTGGTGGGCCCCACGGATCCCCGGGCCAGAACGCGGCCCGTCAGATCCACCAGGAGCCCGGCGGTTTTTGTACCCCCTCCGTCCACCGCGACCACATAGTCCATGATATCCCGTCCTTTCCACGGCAAGTGACCGTGTGGCGAAAAAATGCCGCCGACTCTCTCGGCCATCGCTCTACGATATGAAAAGCCGTCCCTTTTGGCAAGGGTTAAAATTACTCGCCGCCACTGCGGCCTGTGAAATTTCTATCAAATCGAAAAAAGAGGCGAAAACCAGGGTCTTCGCCTCACTTCTTCTGCTCGATCCTCTCCCGATCCTCGGGAGCGCATGTCTGGCTCATTCAGGTGGACACGCCCATCTTGGGCAGTACAAAGCGCATCAGCACAAACCAGGCGATCACAAAAATCAGGATCAGAAAACTGCCTTTGCTCATCTTTTTCTTTCCTCCTGTTGGCTTGTCTGCTCGATGGCCGCCACCAGATGGCTTCTCTGAACAGAAATCACCTATTAACTCCTTTCAGTACATGCCATCCATATGAAACTCGGCCACGTCTAACCAAAACCCCGAATGGGTCACCGAGTCGATCTGGGCCTGGATGAGGTCGTAGTGAGTTACCTCCTCCTCGGCGATCAAATTGAAGATTCGCTTCGCCTCCGGATCGACGGTGTCTTGAGCCGTTTTCCGGAAAAAGTCGATGGCCTTTCGCTCCACCTCCATGCCCTGGCGGAGAGCCCCCACCTCACCGGCGCCCTTCTCGGTCGCGCTCCTGACCCTGGCCTTCTCGTTAAAAAACGGCATCCGCCCCCGCGGCGACTCCTCTTTGAGCAACTCCCTCCAGGTCTCCGGATCGGTCAGGGTCTGGAACATCTTCGTGAAAGTCTGCAGATGGCGGAGCTCATCGGCGGCCAATTTGCGGAACATCTTTCTGCCCAGCTCGTTCTCCGTTT
>CBDUWG010000289.1:0-3212 GCA_965370845.1 uncultured bacterium | reverse complement strand
AATGCGGCGACGCTCAACAGGATTGCCAGAGGCAACCACCTCCTGTTGGCCAGCAGGGCCAGGGCCAGGACCAACAGGGCAACACCCCATCCTCCGATGACCAGCGCCCACTGGGGATAATTTCCATAGGGAACCCGCAGGTTCTCCACGATGCTCATGATCACGGTGATGGCCAGGATCAGCGGAGTGACCAGCTTCACCAGCCAGTCCCACCAGGCCCCGATCTTGATCTCCGAGACGGAGTTGATGTATTCCCGCATCCGCTTGGTGCCGAACACGTAACCGATGACCAGGCATTCGGCCAGCCCCACTAGAGCCAGTCCGAAGTTGTTCAGGAAGTGGTCGACGATGTCCAGCCAGTGCAGTCCTGCCCGGGTACAGAAGATCAGCCCCCCACAAAAGGCCAGACAGCAGGTGATCAGGTTTACCGTTTTCCGGGAGACCTTCCAACGATCCATACCTCCGGCCACGGCCGCCTCCACCAGGGAAAAGGCGGAGTCGATGCCCAGGGTGAGCAGCATCAAGAAGAAGATGACACCGAAGATCGATGCCCCAAAGGGCAACAGTCTGATCATGGTCGGGTAGGTGATGAAGGCCAGCTCCAGGCCTCCGGAGACCACATTGTCCACCCCGGTTCCCATGGTCTGGGCCAGATAACCCAGGGTGCCGAACACGGCGAACCCGGCTAAGAAACTGGTGCCGCAATTGGCCAGTCCGATGATAAAGGCGTTGTTGGCGATGTCGGCTTTCTTGGGCAGATAGCTGGCATAGGCGATCATCACTCCAAACCCGATGCTCAGGGTGAAGAAGATCTGGCCATAGGCGGCCAGCCAAACCGAGGGGTCGGTGAGCACCTCGAAGTTGGGCGTCAGATAGTAGCGAAGACCCTCGGCAGCACCCGGCAATGTGACACCTCTGATAACCATGATGATCAGCAGCAGCATCGGCAGGGGGACGGTGACCAGGACCACCTTGCCCACGCTCTTGACCCCCTTGGAGATGATCAACAGTATGCTGAGCCAGGTTGCCGCCAGGCCCGCCAACACTGGCCAGCGAATGGAACCCAGCAGGCCAGGACCTGAGGAGCGCATCAGAAATGAATTCATGAAGAAGGATTCTGCGTTTGTACCCCAGGCCAGGTTGAGGGAGTAAACCAGATAGCCGAAGCACCAGGCCATGATCACCGCGTAATAGACCACGATGGAGAAACCGACGAACACGGCCCACCAACCCAGCCAGGCGGTTTTTTCCGATACCTGCTGGAAGGATTTCGGCGCGCCGGCCTGCATCTTGTGACCCAGGGCGAATTCCAAAATCAAAAGGGGGATCCCGGCGGTCAACAGAGCCACAAAGTAGGGAATGAGAAAGGCTCCACCTCCGTTTCTGTAACAGATATATGGAAATCGCCATACATTTCCCAGCCCCACTGCTGATCCGATAGCAGCCAGGATAAAACCTGTTCTGTTATGCCATCGATCTCTTGCCTCGGCCATGCGCACCCCCTTCCCGATAGGTTGGTGTGATCATGTTGTCTGTTGTTGGATGATCGATCTGATAAAGGATAATATGACTTTATGCTCCAATGTCAACGAATTTTTTCGGCCACGATCCTTTCTGGGGAAGTCGAAAAATTCTTTATTGACAGCGATCTGAAATTTTTTTGTTGACAGCAACCCCAAAATGTATTAAAATGGGTTTCGAGTCTACTTAGTAAAAAAGCTCATATCACAGCACACCACTGAAAGGGGGTCGTGATGGTCAAGCTCTATTTTGATTTCCGGGATATTTTCCGGGCCGCCCGCTTAGGCTTCAGCGGTAAGAAGATCGGGCTCCAATTTATGGGTCTGCTTATCGGCTATATCGGGTATGCCGTCCTCACGTACATTGCTCTGGTGGTCAGTGGCATCGGCTTTGGAGCCAACTGGGCCACCTATCGTCTGTATCCCACGATAATTGCCGGCGGACTGACCTGGTATGGCTGGGTGCTGTATCTGGCCGGGATCATCTTCTGGATCATTATTTGGCTGATGTACAGCACTGCTGCAGCGAAGGTGACCTATCAGCAATTGAAAGGGGATGATTTCTACACCTCCCGTGAGGCCCTGGGATTCATGCGTAAAAACTGGAAGGCAGTTATTCTCTCGCCGCTCATGGTCATCGCCGTGGTCATCTTTTTGCTTGTATGCGGAATTCTTCTCGGCCTGCTGGGCAAAATTCCCTTCATAGGAGAGCTGGGATTTGCCATCTTCAGCATCCCCATTTTCGGGGCAGCCCTCTTTTTAGTCTTTTTAGCCATTGTCTTTTGTGTGGGCATTATCCTGGGTCCGGCCATCGTGGCCACCGCCCGGGAGGATTCCTTCGAGACCATGATCCAATTTTTCTCCAGCATCTGGAGCCAGACCTGGCGGTTTGTGATCTATAACGGACTCCTGGGAGGGATTACCGTCACAGCCGTGTATTTCCTCGGCATTTTCAGCTATAAGGCACTGAAATTGGTTTATTTGATCTGCGGGTGGACCATGGGACCCAAGCTGCACAACATGGCCATGGCAGCCATCGGCTGGCTGCCCACCAAATCGAGCATCTGGTCCCTGTGGTCCAATGGATGGGGGTGTAGTGAGCTGGCTCTGATATCGCGCTATAGGCCGCCACATGTGGAGTTTCACGGGGCCGAGTCGGTGGCCGCGGTCATCATGGGTATCTTTTTGGTCGTTATCTTCGGGCTGGTTGTCTCGTATGGCATGTCCACCTGGACCGCCGGTCAGACCCTCATCTATCTTGTTTTGAGAAAGAGAAAGGACGACGAGAATCTCCTGGAGCGGGAGGATGAGGAGGAGTTTGAGGAGGAGAGTGTGCCGGAAGAGAAAGAGGAAAAACCTCCCGCCGCCGAGAAAAAGGAGGAAGCACCGCCTCCCGCGGAAGAGAAAAAAGAGGAGCCAGAGGAGGAGAAGGAATCTGAGGGAGAAGAAGAGAAAAACTCCTGAGATGACCGATCATCCGTAATTGGAAAAGCCGCGGGTTTGGTGCTCGCGGCTTTTTTCTGTTCGTGGGGGAGAAAGACTGATACTGGATTCTGGATGCTGGATACTGGATGCTGGATAAAGTCAAAAATAATACAAAGGCGGAGACTCGAGAAAAGAAAGACTGATACTGGATTCTGGATAAAAAAAGAATATCCGCTGGGGGTTGTTGTTTTCCAGGATCAAGGATCG
>CBDUWG010000288.1:0-3230 GCA_965370845.1 uncultured bacterium | reverse complement strand
CGCGAGTCGGTCGTGGAGGCCACCTGGAAGGCGATCCGGGTGGGGAAATTGGCTTTGATAACACCGGTGATGACGTCCACCGAGGGGCGCTGGGTGGCCAGGATCAGGTGGATGCCCACGGCGCGGGCCATCTGGGCCAGGCGGCCGATGGCGTCCTCGATATCGTTGGAGACGGTGAGCATCAGGTCGGCCAGCTCGTCCACGATGATCACGATGAAGGGCAGCGGAGCGGCCTCTTCCGCCGCCTCGCCGGGTAAGGGCGACTGCTGACGAATTTTAGCGTTGTAGGAATCGATGTTGCGCACCGCCGCCCGGGCCAGGATCTGGTATCGACGCTCCATCTCCGAGATGGCCCAGCGAAGAGTCTTGACGGCCTCCTTCGGCTCTATAACCACCGGCATAAATAGGTGAGGGATCTTGTTGAAGACGCTTAACTCCAGCATCTTCGGGTCGATTAGCAGGAAACGGACATCATCAGGTGTGGCCCGGAACAGGATGCTGGCGATGATGGAGTGGATGCAGACGCTCTTACCCGAGCCGGTGGCCCCGGCGATGAGTAGGTGGGGCATCCGGGCCAGGTCGGCGCAGAATGGCTCGCCGGAGATGGTCTTGCCCAGGGCCATGTTCAGCATGAAGCTGGATTGCTGGAAGCGGGCAGAATTGAGGATCTCCCGCAGGTAGACCATGGATGGTTTTTTGTTGGGTATCTCGATGCCCACGACGTCCTTGCCAGGAATAGGGGCTACCACCCGGATGCGATGGGCGCGCATGGCTAAGGCCAGATCGTCTGCCAGATTGACGAAGCGGTTGACCTTGACCCCGGGCGCCGGCTTCACCTCGTAGCGGGTGATAACCGGCCCGGGGCTGACCTGGACCACCTTGCCCTGCACTCCGAAATCGGCCAGTTTGGACTCAAGGATCTCCGCGTTGGCATACAACTCCTTCTCGTCCTGCTCCCTGTCTTGCGGGGGCGGCGAATGGAGCAGGCTCATGGAGGGCAGCTGGTACTTGTGGCCCGAGGGCAGTACCATGGGTTTGATCTTGGCCGTCTCCTTGGGCGCAGTCTCTTGGGGCTTAACGATCTGCGGAGGCCGTTTCTTTACCTCTTTGTGTTCCACATCCGCCTGGATGGTCTCCAGCTTATGCCGCAGCTTCTCGGCCTTTTTCCGCTTCCGCTCCAGCTTGTGGCCCTCTTTGCCCTCTACCCCGACAGGAGCTGCCCGGATGGGCACGGGCTTTGGTCTTCTCCTTTCTCGGGGTTTCTGCCGGACGGGTTTAGCCAGCCAGCGGGACAGCCCGGCGAAGGCTCTGCCGATTCCCACAACCAGTTCGCGCAGCCGGATGCCGGTAACGGCGATGATCAGCACCACCAGGACGGTGATGGTCACCAGATAAGCGCCTACCATGTGAAAGTAGCGCAGCAGCAGATAGGCCACCGCCGAGCCCACTACGCCGCCGGCACGGATGGCCGCCGCCCTCTGCGCCATATCCGGCGACTCGACCATGGGGTAGATCAGGCCGGTCAGGGCACCCAGGAAGATCATCAGCCCGGCCAGACAGAGAACGCGCTTCACCAGAACGCCGGTATCGGTGCCGAAAAACCTGTTTATGCCCCACAAAAACAGCATCAGGGGGACGATGTAGCAGAAGTACCCGAAAACCAGGACCAGCGCGGAGGCGACCATCTGTCCCACAGGACCCATCAGATTGGCGGTGGGGTCACCGAAGCCTCTGCTGCTGAGCAGATAATCCTCCGCCGGAGCATAGGAGTACAGGCTAATGAATACCAGAACGGCCAGGGCCATGAGCAAGATGCCCAAAACTTCGTTCTGCCGCTGTGGTGGTAAGTTTCTCACGAAAGTCATCGTCTCATTCCTCGTAATAGGAGGTGAAATCGTAAAAAAGTCAGCTTGACTGCCATTTTGGCATAAAAATAGGCCAAGAAGGGCGGGATGTCAAGGGAAAAGGATGAAAAGAGAAGACCCGATCCTTGATTATAGTTTAGAGAGTTTTGAGAGTTAAGCGAGTTAGGCGAGTTCTGCGGAAATACACAGTTGCGATTCGCCAGCCACGTCAACACGAGCAGACCCGGGAACACGAAAAAAATTCTTCTGTGCTCCGAAGTCGCTTTTTTCTTGACACAGACGGTTTGTTGGCATTCAATAGGGTTGAAATTGCGGTCGTTTTTTCTCACAGAAACGCAAAGGAGGTGAACAACGTGAAAAAAACATTGTTTCTAACAGCGTTATCGGTGATCTTTTTTGCTTTTCTAGCCGTCTCTCCGGCTCAGAGCGGTTACCTGCAGGTCAATGATTTGCTAAGCACCAGCGGCGTGCATGTGGAGTCGGGCAGCTACCTGCTGGATTACTCCACCGGCCAGACGGCCACCGGCCAGAGCCAGGGCACCGATCATATCGAGAGCGGCGGCTTCTGGGCCTGGTCGCCGTGGGGTGTGGAGGTGGCCGTGGAGGAGGAGATCTTGGAGCTGATGCCGGACAGCTACGTGCTCAGCCAGAACTATCCTAATCCCTTCAACCCACACACCACCATCCGCTATCAACTGCCGGAAGCCGGTTATGTCTATCTGGCCATTTACAACGTCACCGGACAGCAGGTGCGACGTCTGGTGGACTGGGATCAGGCGGCTGGAGAGTATGCTGTTGCCTGGAACGGGCTGGATGAGGCCAGCCGTCCTGTGGCCAGCGGCATTTACTTCTACCAGCTGGTGGCGGGGGAGTTTTGTGAGGTGAGGAAAATGCTGTTGTTGAAGTAGATGAACTGGATGCTGGATGGAACTGGATCCTGGATCCTAGATCCTGGATGCTGGATGAAAAGATAGAACCGATCCTCGATCCTAGATCCTGGTTAAAACAAACCCGATGCTGGATACTGGTTAAAAACTTAACCTCGGAAAATGCAAAGTCAACCTGGCATATACTCAGAGTCGAGCATTTCACTTGCCAGCATCTAGAATCCAGTATCCAGAATCCAGCATCGAGCTTCGAGTTTCAGGACCTGTTCAGCCATACCCTTCACATTTCATATGCCGAGCCACGAATATGAAATACGGGGCCCGGTCTAAAGATTGGTCTAAAAAAAGGAGGTACATCATGAGGACCAGCAGATTGACCTTATCCGTGGCCCTGGTCGCCCTGATCTGTCTTTTCTTCACGGCCGCCGACGCGGCCCGGCAGAACGTCAAGCTCGACGGTCAGGTGCGCAGCGTGGAT
>CBDUWG010000287.1:0-3234 GCA_965370845.1 uncultured bacterium | reverse complement strand
CCTCATGGAAGAGGCCATGAACCATTATCCCACCGATGAGGAGTTCTCCTACTCCGCTTATGGGAAAATCACCCATGCCGTCAGTCCCTACACCTTTTACACTGCCACCCTCAGCTATCACGCCCACGGCACCGAGCGGGCCGATGGAGTTCTGGGCCGCAACATCGCCGACTATGGCGATTTGTCTGACTGGAACGACAACGACATCACCGTGCCCTTTCTGGTGATGGATGGGACCAACCCCGGCGATCCATACCGCTTCGGATCGGGGATCTTCGACTCTGTCAGCGTGTTCGATGATTATTACCTGAACCGCTCCATCTCCATGGGGATCAAGTTCGATGTTACCAGCGAGGTGAAGAATATTCACGAGCTCAAAGTCGGCTTTGAGTACCGTTATAACACCTTGAGACGCTACTCCGTGACCAGGCCCATGCAGATCGCCGGAACTCTGGCCGACAACCCCGGGCTGGACCCCAGGGCCGCTTATCGCGCTGGTTACACGGACAATTTCGGCTACCCCATTTACTTCGGAGATGGCGGTGACCCGGTGGATCCGGATGCCACACTGGACGATGGCGACGATGGTGCCAAGCATCCGATCATCGCCTCGGCTTATTTCCAGGATAAAGTGGAGATCTCCGACCTGGTGCTCAACATCGGTCTGCGCTGGGACATGATGAACGCCAACGATAAGAAGCTGGACGATCCCTACTATATTCCCCTTGACGAGGATGGCTTTATCGAGATGGACCAGTTGGTGAACACCGAGACCCACCACAGTTTCAGCCCCAGGATCGGCATCGGCTTCCCCGTCACCGACCGGACCGTCTTCCACGCCCAGTATGGCCGGTTCGTCCAGCAGCCGCAGTTTTCCTTCCTGTACACCGGATGGGATTATCTGGCCGGCCAGATCCTGCAGGGTAACCAGGTGGATATCGGCAACCCGGATCTGAAGCCCACCAAGACCACCCAGTACGAGGTCGGCCTCAGTCAGCAGTTAGGCGAGAACGCTGCTCTGGATATCTCCGCTTTTTACAAGGAGATCCGGGATCTGATCGTTTTGCGTAACCGCTACGAGGCCAGCCCCAACACCTATCCTCAGTATCAGAATGGGGATTACGGGTCGGTAAAGGGTTTCAGCATCAGCTACGATCTTCGCCGGACAGACCGGATTTCGGCTCACGCCGGCTACACGCTGCAGTTTGCCGGCGGCACAGGCTCCACATCCGGGGGCAATTTCTTCGTCACTTGGATCGGCACCGAGTACTATCCCACCTTTGTGGCCCCGCTGGATTTCGATCAGAGGCACACCGGATCGGTCAACCTGGACATCCGCGGCAAGCCGGACGATGGGCCGGTGTTTAGAAATATGGGTCTGAACCTGTACTGGTCTTTCGGCAGCGGCCTGCCATACACCCAGAAAAGAATTGCCGATACCATCTTCCAGGCCCGTTTCAGCACGGCCTTCCCGGTGGCGGCCATCAACTCGGCATACACCGACTGGACCCAACAGTTGGATATGAAAATGAACAAGTCTTTCAACTTCGTCGGCGTCACCTTTGATGCCTACGTATGGGTCATCAATCTGCTGGGCACGGATAACCCCTTCAACCGCAAGAACGACCGCTTCAACTACGGCATGGACATCGGCGCCACCGATTACATGGGCATCTACGAGGCCACCGGGGTTCCCGACGACAATGGCTGGCTGAGCACCTCCGAAGGCCAGAATTGGATCGCCAACAATGGTGGGCAGCCAGCGGAGGATCTGTACCGTGCCTACATCGATCATCCATATAACTGGGGAACGCCCAGGCAGATTCGTCTGGGCCTGCGCTTCGACTTCAACCCTTGATGCCGTGTTAAACAGGAGACGATGAGATGAAGCGCATGAACACTTTGTACCATTTTCCAGACGAGGAGGATACATTATGAGCCGGAAACGAGGGTTTCCAACCATCGGCTCCGTCATGGTGCCCCTGCTGACCCTCCTGCTGGTGGGTGCTGTGTGGGCTGCCCCCCGGGTCACCTCGGTGCCGGGAGGAGAGCCCCTGGCCAGGCCCACCGTGGTCAGCCACGAGCACTTTGACGGCAACACAATCGACTGCTCCATGACCAACGATGGTTTAATCGTTGACCAAAGGATCACCGGCGCATCGGGCATGGAGTGGCCCAAGGGGACGGGCAAGACCATCGACTACGCCTCGGGCCTGTGGCTGGCCGGCATAGGACACGACGACGGTGTTATATACACGGCCTGCGCCGAGTATGCCAGTGAGCTGGTGGCCGGTCCCATAGGAGGGACTTCAGCGGACGAGGCCTACCGCATCTATAAGATCAACAAGGACGGCACCGGCGACTGGGATGTGTGGCCCGTGGATCAGGGTGCTCCCGTCGACGAGTACGGCGATCCCGCCATCATCGGCGATCAGACCCTGTGGTGGTGCCACAACGACGGTAACGCCGCCCAGCATTCCAACGTGTTCGGCACACCGCCCATGGGCGTGGAGATCCACGTCAAGGTCTTCGGGTTCAACCGCGCCGATCCCATGGGCAACATCATGTTCTTAGAGTGGACCTTCATCCACAAGGGCACCCAGCAGTTCGACTCCTGCTTTGTGGCCCTGTGGGATGACCCGGATCTGGGTGACGCCTCTGACGACCTGGTCGGCTGCGACACCACCCTGGGCCTGGGCTATTGCTACAACGGCAACCCCACCGATGGTACGTACGGCTCCAAGCCGCCGGCTATAGGGTTTGACTTCTTCCAGGGCCCGGAGGTTGAGGGTGAATACCTGGGCATGACCGGCTTCGCCTGGTACTACAACGGTGCTCCAGATCCCTTCGACGACCCGGAGATTCCCTCCGAGGCCTACTGGTTCATGAATGGATATGCCGGCGACGGCACACCCTACACCGATGCTGATGGCAATGTGACCTCGCCGTTTGCCTTCGTTGGTGATCCGGTGACCGGCACCGGGGACCTGGATGGCTCGACGGTGGCCCCCGGCGACCGGCGGTTTTTAATGTCCTCCGGACCCTTCGTTCTGGCCCCCGGAGACACGCAAGTCGTTGTCGGCGCCAAGATCATCGCTCCGGGAGTCAGCAACACCAGCGCCGTGGCCGCCCTGCGCTTTTTTGACGGTTTTGCCCAGAATGCCTATGACAGCGACTTTGAATTGCCATCTCCGCCAGGGCCGGCGGTGGAAATTGCTTCCCTGGACAGAGAGA
>CBDUWG010000286.1:0-3248 GCA_965370845.1 uncultured bacterium | reverse complement strand
AGGGAAAGAAGATTAGGGTAAAGGAAAACGCGCTATGAGTGTGATCTCGGAGTTCACAAAGGGACTCGTTAAGGAAAACCCTCTCCTTCGATTGGTGCTGGGTCTGTGCCCGGCCCTGGCAGTTACTACCATGGCCATTAACGGCGTGGCCATGGGGCTGGCCGCCACGGCGGTACTGGTGGGGTCAAATCTGGTCATCTCTGTGCTCCGCCGCTTCATCCCCAATCAGGTGCGCATCCCCGTATTCATCGTAATCATAGCCTCCTTCGTTACCATCATCGACATGGTCATGGCTGGGTATTTCTATGAGCTACACCAGGTCCTGGGATTGTTTATCCCCCTCATCGTGGTTAATTGCATTATTTTAGGCCGGGCTGAGGCTTTCGCCTCCCGCCATCCGGTTCTACTGTCTCTGGCCGACGGGCTGGGAATGGGCCTGGGCTTCACTCTGGCCCTGATCATCCTGGGCAGCGTGAGGGAAATTCTGGGTAACGGTACCATATTCGGAGTTTCCATCTTCGCCTCGGGGTTCGAGCCCGCCCTGATCATGCTGCTGCCGCCGGGTGCCTTTCTGGCACTGGGCCTTCTGCTGGGCTTGATGAATAAGCTCACCAAGGTGGAGGAATCATAACGTGGGCCAGTTCCTGATTATCCTGGTCAGCACCATATTGGTCAACAACTTCGTTCTGGCGCGATTTCTGGGCATCTGTCCCTTTCTGGGCGTTTCCAAAAAAACGGATACCGCCCTAGGGATGGGGATGGCAGTCACCTTCGTCATGACCCTGGCCTCCATCTTCACCAACCTCATTTACAACCAGGTCCTGATTCCCTTTCACCTGGAATATCTCCAGATTGTCACCTTCATCCTGATCATCGCCTCCCTGGTCCAATTGGTGGAAACGGTCCTGCGCAAAATCAGTCCGGCTCTCTACCACGCCCTGGGCATTTATCTGCCGCTGATCACCACTAACTGCGCCATTCTGGGCCTGGCCCTGTTGAACATCATCAAAAACTACGATCTGATACGCAGCATCGTCTTCGCCCTGGGCGCCGGCATCGGCTTTACCCTGGCCCTGCTGATCATGTCCGGAATCCGCGAGCGACTGGAGTTCGCCGACGTACCCAAGGTCCTGCGCGGAGTGCCCATCGCCCTGATCGTGGCCGGACTTCTCTCTATGGCTTTCATGGGCTTTTCCGGCCTGGTGAAGATGTAGAGGAGCCTAAAGGATGCAGAGCAGCACATTATTACCTCTCATTATCCTGGGAGGATTGGGCCTGTTATTCAGCGTTGGCCTGGCCTACGCCTCCAAGAAGTTCGCCGTTCAGGAAGATCCTCGCCTGTCCAAGATTCTGGACGCCCTGGCCGGAGCCAATTGCGGAGCATGTGGCTATCCTGGCTGTCGCGCCTTCGCCGAGGCGGTGATCAAGGGGGAAACGGCCATGGATGGCTGTACCCCCGGGGGAGCTGAATCAACATCTGAGATCGCCAGGATCATGGGGACGGAGACAGAATCCGCAGAGTACATCCCCATGGTGGCCGTGGTACGCTGTCGAGGCGGGCGCAAAGAGGCCGGGGAGCTGTTCCGTTATCAAGGTCTGCAGGACTGTGCCGCTGCCCAGTTGGTCGCGGGGGGCTCCAAGGCCTGTCCATATGGCTGCCTGGGGCTGGGGACCTGTGTGCAGGTATGTCTTTTCGAAGCTCTCTCCATGGGCGACAACGGCCTTCCTATAGTGGACGATAAAAGATGCACCGGTTGCGGCCTGTGCGTCTCCGCCTGTCCTCGAAAGATCATCCAACTTATACCACGCAGCGCCCAAATATACCTGGCCTGTGTCTCTCAAGACAAGGGAAAAGCGGTCAAAAGCGTTTGCTCCGTTGGCTGTATCGGCTGTGGTCTTTGCTCCAAACATAAGGTATCTCCCTCCGGAACCATCACCATGGACGGGAACCTGCCGACCATCGACTATGCCAAAAGCGGCACAGACCTGGTGGTGGCTGTGCACAAATGCCCTACTCACAGCTTCGTGGACAAGATCATCCATCGGCCCAAGGTCTCCATTGACCCCAAATGCGACGGCTGCGGCGTCTGCAAGGAGGTCTGTCCTGTTAACGCCATCGAGGGCGAAAAGGGCCAACGGCACAAAAGCATCATAGACAAGTGCATCGGCTGCGGTATCTGCGTGACCAAATGCCCCTTGGGAGCTATCTCTATTGTGGGTGCCCTGGGTTATCTGGAGGAACGTTGAATAGCAGACCGCGGGATGAGAAGCGAATGCCCTTTTTAGAACATCTGGAGGAGCTTCGCTGGAGGATTCTGAAATCCCTGGCTGTAGTGGTCATCCTTTCCATAGTCGCCTATATCTTCTCCAAAGACCTCCTGAGTCTTCTCATTAAACCGGTTCCTCCCGATATCCAACTGATCTTTATCACTCCCACCGGAGCTTTCCTGGTCAGCATCAAGGTGGCCATCATCTTCGGCTTGATGGGAAGTCTCCCGGTGATCTTCTACCAGACCTGGCAATTTATCTTCCCGGGGCTTCTGAAGTCTGAAATTAAAATGGCCATAGTGCTGGTGTTCTCGGCCACCGTCTGTTTTCTTCTGGGAGCTACCTTTGCCTTTTTCGTAATTCTGCCTTTCGGGCTCCGATTCCTGTTCAGCTTCCAGACCGTTCAACTGGTGCCCATGCCGGATATCAGCAGCTATATCGGCTTCGCTGGTCGCTTATTCCTGGCCTTTGGCATTGTATTCGAGCTGCCCCTTCTTTCCTTCATTTTATCCAAGATGGGAGTTTTAACGCCCGCCTTTATGCGCAGACAGCGCCGCTATGCCGTGGTGATCATCTTCATCGCCGCCGCCATTCTCACTCCCCCGGACGTAATCACACAGGTCATGCTGGCCACTCCCCTGATATTGCTTTACGAAATAAGCGTGTGGATTTCGGCCGCTGTCTGCAAAGCGCAAAAGCAGAAGAGTAAAATGCCTCTCCAGGAAGCGGAGAAGGCAGATGAGTGAGATCCGGCACAGGAAAAGAACCTCTCCAGCAGAACAATTTGGGGAATCAGCACCAGATTTTGTGCGTTTTAATCCTGGATTCTGGATACTGGATTCAGGATACTGGATGAAATGCTCGACTCTGAATATATACGAGATTGACTCTGCATTTTCCGAGGTTTAGATCTTAACAAGGATCGAGGATCAAGCTTGCTATATTGTAGAAAAGGGTAGTCGAGCCTGTAAAAAAAGGCT
>CBDUWG010000285.1:0-3250 GCA_965370845.1 uncultured bacterium | reverse complement strand
GCCGTTTCGTTGTTTGCCGATGACAATCTCCGCCCTGCCCTTCATCTCTTCATTATCGGGCTCGTATATCTCACCCCGGTAAACAAACAGAACTACATCGGCGTCCTGCTCCAGAGCACCGGATTCTCTCAGATCGGAAAGCTGAGGGCGTTTGTCTCCCCCCCTGGTTTCCACTGCCCGAGAAAGCTGGGACAGGGCCAATATGGGCAACTGAAGCTCCTTGGCCAGGTTTTTTAGCGATCGAGATATGGTTGAAATTTCCTGCTGACGACTTTCCGCCCCCTTTGGACCATGCATCAGCTGGAGATAATCGACCACAATCAGCCCGATCTTCTTTTCAGCCATCAGCCTGCGGGCCTTGGCCCTAATGTCCAGTACCCCTAACCCGGGCGTGTCGTCGATGAAGATAGGAGCCTCGGCCAGCTCACCCACGCAGATGCTTAATTTAGACCAGTCTTGATCTGGAAGGGTCCCTGCCCTTACGCGGTGCGCATCCACTCGGGCTTCGCTGCACAACATCCTCTGTGCCAATTGGTAGTTAGCCATCTCCAGGCTGAATATAGCCACTGGAATCTTGGCCTCAACGGCCGCATGCCGGGCTACATTGAGGGCGAAAGCGGTTTTGCCCATGGAGGGCCTCCCGGCGATGATCACCAGGTCACCCGCCTGGAAACCTGCGGTGAGTTCGTCCAGCTTCTTGAACCCGGAGGGCACACCTATTACCCCCCCCTGCCTGTCGTGAAGCTTTTCTATGGACTCGAAGGTGGTATGCAAAATTTTCTCTAAAGGAATAAAGCCTTGCCTGAGGCGTTTTTCCCTGATGGAAAAGATCTGTTGTTCGGCGCGATCGAGAAGCTCATCTACATCCTGCACATCCTCATAACCCTGGGAAACTATCTGGGTGCTCACATCAATAAGACGTCTAAGAAGAGCTTTCTGAAGTACTATTTTTGCGTGATAGGTTACATTTGCTGCCGTGGCTACGTTTTCCACGATAGATGCCAGATAGACCTGTCCACCAATCTGATCAATCTTCTTCTCGCGCCGCAGTTCCTCGGCGACCGTTACCAGATCCGCGGGCTCGTTTCGCTCGAAGAGGGAGATGATGGCCTTAAAGATCTGCCGGTTGCTTTCCCGATAGAAACTGCTTTCATCCAAAATTTCAACTACAGCTCCCACGGCAGCTTTATCCAGCAACATGGCACCTAATACTGATATCTCCGCCTCTAAGGCCTGGGGCGGGAGTCTTTGCACACTGACAGCTGTCATTGCCATTCCAAATCCTATCTGGCCAAACCATCATTAGGCGAGGTGGTCATGCTCCTGACGCAGAAACTGCAGGTCTTCCCACGCCGCCCTTTTCAGCGACGGGTTGCGCAGCAATGCCGCGGGATGATACGTGGCGATGAGCTTAATCCCCTGGTAATCATGAAGCTGTCCGCGAAGTCTCCCCAATGGTGCTTTTGTCTGGAGCAGGGCCTGCACGGCAATCCGCCCCAGGGTGCAAATCAGTCTTGGCTGGATGATGGCCAACTGAGCGTGCAGATGTCGCTCGCAGAGGGAAATTTCCTCGGGAAGGGGATCTCTATTCTGGGGCGGTCGACATTTCAGAACGTTACTTATAAACACATCTTCTCTTCTCAGATTTATGGCCTTCAGCATTTTGGTCAACAGTTTGCCGGATCGTCCAACAAAAGGACGACCTTGCAAATCCTCATCCCTTCCCGGCGCCTCCCCGATGAACATAATTCGAGCTTCTGGACTTCCCTCACCGAAAACGAAATGGTTACGAGTGCTGTGCAGAGGGCATCTCGAACAGTCCTTTATCCGCTGATACAGCTCTCTTATCAGCATTTCCTTGTAAGCGAGGTCGCTCTGGGAAGGAACTGATTTATATATATGATCAAAGCCTAACTGCATACGTTGCCTGTAATAGCGACGAGCTGAACTCAACACCCTGGCTCGTTCCTCGGCTGGAGAAGTAAGCTGATCTCTCATCTTTACCTCAATGTACTGTGCCCTCTGTGCTCTCGTCCAGCAACATCAGCCGACTGGGATCTATCTGACCTTCATCTGTGCTCAACAACAACTTGGCAACCAACAACTTAACCTCCGACTCGCCGATCTCTTCCAGACCGGAAAGCATCGCCCTATCGATGATTTGTTCCCGCTGTTCATCGTTAATAAGTCCAAGTTGGTATAACTGTATAAGATATCCGTATCCGTTATTAGAAAAAAGGGTGTTCTCTGTCGTATGTAAAATTCTACTGGATTTCTTGGGTATATCTTTTTGACCCTTGGACAGACGGCTCAGCTGAAGGCGCAGCCTCTCCAAAAGCCAGAAAAATGCAGCGTCGATCTCCGAGTCGGTATATCCACGACCGTGTAGATCTTCGGTGAGCTTGTCAAAATGACCGAACCCTTTTCCTTTTTCGTCTATTTTCTGCATAAGATAAACGATTATATCGATAACCTTTCCCTTCACAATTCCTCCCTGAAGTGAGGCCTACATCCCCGGACAACCAATCTTCATTAACTTATAAACTTAGTCCACTGAAAGGTGAATTGCAAGCATTTTTTAGATAAGGTTTCCCACTAGTAATCGAAACTCAGGGCCAGTGAAATTTCGTTTAGGTTCTCGTCCTCTCCGGCAATATGGTCTTTGTTTCGTCGCTCGATACGCTTGTAACTCAAAGAGCCACAAAGATCTTTAATGGGTTCATAACCGAGACTGAAACTGAAGGTCATGGTGCGATCTACTATTCCTTGCAAGAAGGAGTAGCGGACCGGTTCATTGTGACAAAATGGCATTTCACCTTTTTCGCCATGGCGGGTCTTTTCCAGCTGGATATCAAGGCGGAGACTTCGGGAAAACCTGTGTCTTATCTCCAGAAAGAGATCGTCACCGTTCTGTCCCAGCCAATGCCCAAGTGAAAATCCATCGTTATAATATTTGTTTACCGGAAACTTGTGAGTATATACGCACGGTTGAACACGAACATACTCCACACGAAGATCTGTGTCAGCAATCCCCAGGGGGTCCACGATGTAGATTCCTCCCTGAAAAGCACCCTTGTTGCGAGCGTCGTTGGCAAACATCTCTTTAAGGTAAATCTCGTCGATGAACAACGCGCCGTATAGGCTGAGACCAGGAAGAGGCCGGATTCTTATGTCCGCGCCCATGGTCTCATTGTCCCTGTCATGGGAGCTGTGTTGGGCCGACCAGAATAAAACCAGGGGATTCAGGTAG
>CBDUWG010000284.1:0-3256 GCA_965370845.1 uncultured bacterium | reverse complement strand
CATGGTCTTCTGCCCGCCCAGATGACAGATTCCCCTGGCTGAGCAGCTGTGACAGGCCCCTTTGGCCTCCGTGGATACGAAGGCCACCTGGTCCCTGATCTCGGTTACCTCTCCCGTCTCCTCCATCTCGCTCCCAACTCTCTGAACTATCACCAAAAATCGGTTATTTTCTGTCCCGCGAGTCTCGAGTCTCTGCTTTTGCATTGTCTTTGCTTTAACCAGGATCCAGGATCAAGGATCGGGTTTTCTTTCCAGGATCCAGGATCTGTTTTTTTCTTGCCATCTTCGGCGTTTACATCTATCATCAAATTGCCGGTTAATGAACCCCGACAATAAAATCACCCAGAGGTAGAGAAAATGATCAAAACAGCTCTGACCATCGCCGGCTCCGACTCGGGGGGCGGTGCGGGCATCCAGGCCGACCTGAAGACTTTCTGTGCCTTCGGGGTTTACGGGATGTCCGTGTTGACCTCCATCACCGCCCAGAACACTCAGTGCGTCCTGGGTATCCACGACCTCCCGGCCCGGTTCGTCTCCCTCCAACTGGAGGCTGTGCTCACAGACATCGGGGCTGATGCGGCTAAAACCGGGATGCTCTCCAACTCCGGTATCATCCGAGCGGTGTGCCGAAAGATCCGCCAACACCGGTTGGGCAACCTGGTGGTGGATCCGGTGATGGTGGCCAAAAGCGGAGATCAGCTGCTCCGCGAAGATGCCCGGGAAACCCTCAAGCGGGAGCTCCTTCCCCTGGCCACGGTGGTCACCCCCAATTTACCCGAGGCCGGGGTCCTCTCCGGGAAAACGATCTCCACCAGGCAGAACATGCGCGATGCCGCCAGGATCATCTTCGACCTGGGTTCCCGTTATGTGCTCATCAAAGGTGGCCATCTTAAAGGAAAAGCGGTAGATATACTTTACGACGGCGATACCTTCGCTGAGTTTGAGTCGAAAAGGATCCACACCCGCCACACACACGGCACAGGGTGTACTTTCTCGGCAGCCATCGCCGCCGGCCTGGCCCTGGGACGGACGGTACCAGAAGCGGTGGCTATGGCCAAAAAGTATATCTCCCTGGCCATCGAGAAAGGCCTGCCTCTGGGAGGGGGGCACGGGCCCCTGAACCACCTGGTCCATCCTCCTTCACAACCATAAAAAAACGGTCCCCCAGGAACCGCCGGTCAACGCCTTTTACCTCTTCTCAGGTCTTTTTTTCTCTCTCCGGCAGGATCTCATTCATGCTGCCGAAGCGATACCCCTCCAGGTCCAGGGCCACGTATACATACCCCACCTCTTTCAGGGCGGCGGCGATCTCCTCCCGCCGGTCCAGAACTTTCCCCATATCCCCATCCCTCACCTCGATCCTGGCCAGAGATCCGTGATGACGGACCCGGCTGCCCACATATCCCATCTCCACCAGCACCTCCTCGGCCCGCTCTATCATCCTCAGATCTTTTTCCCGCAGGGGCACACCGTAGGGAATCCGCGAGGCCAGACAGGCCATAGCCGGCTTTTCCCATGTCTTCAGATCCATCCGCCGGCTCAACTGGCGGATCTCCTCTTTGCTCAGGCCCACCTCCAGCAGAGGACTCCTGATCCCCAGCTCACGGATGGCCTGAGCTCCGGGCCGATAGTCACTCTGATCATCGTGGTTGGAACCATCCAGGACATGCCGCAGACCCTGCTCTCCGGCCAACTGAATCAGCCTGGCGAACAGGCCCCGTTTGCAATAGTAACAGCGCCGGGGGTCATTACGCACAAACTGCTCGTCCTGCAGCTCGTCGCTGTGGATGAGCTGATGGCGCACACCCATCTGCTCCGCCAACCTCTGGGCCTGGCCGGTCTCAGAACCCGAGTGGATCGGGGAGGTGGCCGTCACCGCCAGAACACCATCTGCCAGCACATCATGGGCCACGCGCAACAAAAAGGTGCTGTCGCTCCCTCCAGAGAAGGCCACCAGCACGCTTTCCATCTCCCGCAACATCGCCCGCAGGCGCTCCAGTTTCATCTCCACCAGCGGCTATCCTCCGGGTTTGACATACCGCAGCATACCATCCAGGGCTCCCCTGGCCCGCCTGCTGATCTCCTCGGGGATGGAGATGCTATGCTGATCCTGCTGCAGCGAGAGCAGCACATCCTGCAGATGAATCTTCTTCATGTTGACGCACACCATAGCACTGCCCGCGGTGTAGAACTTCTTGCCGGGATTCTCTTTCTGCAGGCGATAGATGAGTCCCACCTCCGTGCCGATGATGAATTCCTCAGCATCGGAACCCTGGGCGAAACGCAGCATCCCGTCGGTGCTCAATACATGGTCCGCCAGGTCCACCACCTCGGGACGGCACTCGGGATGCACCAGAACTACCGCCTGGGGATGAGCCTCCCGGGCCTTTTGCAGCTCCCCGGCCCGGATCCTGTGGTGGACATAGCAGAATCCATCCCAGAGGATCACCTTTTTTCTGCTGGATCGGGAGACATAATGTCCCAGATTCTGATCGGGCACGAAGATAACTTCCTCGGCCTCTATTCCCTCCACCACCTGAAGGGCGTTGGAGGAGGTGCAACAGACGTCGCTCTCCGCCTTGACCTGGACCGAGGAATTAACGTAACAAACAACGGCGGCCCGGGGGTGGGCTTCTTTGATCTGGCGCACCTGCCGGGCAGTGATGGTATCGGCCAGAGGACAGCCGGCATCCTTTCGGGGCAAAAGGACCTGTTTACCCGGTGAGAGGATCTTGGCGCTCTCGGCCATGAACCGGACCCCGCAGAAGATGATCACCTGCTCCGGGATTTTGGTGGCCTGCCGGCTGAGGGCCAGAGAATCGCCCAGAAAATCGGCGATGTCCTGAATCTCGCCCGGCTGATAGTTGTGGGCCAGGATCACGGCCCCCCTTTTCTTCTTCCAGTGGACGATCTGACTAATAATCTCTTGGTCAGACATCTTGCTCAGTTCCTTTTCAGGCTACTTTCGGCCAGTGACCACACGCAGGCAACCCGGCTATGGCCATATCAAGCCTATGGGGCGCAGCTGTCACCGGACTGGCTACAGAGATCTCCCAGGGTCTGGGAGTCCAAGAACTCTATTATCATGTGGCCTGCCTGCAGCCAGAAATTCCGCATCATGCAGCTGTCGATTCTCTTGCACTTTTTGCCTGGTGGATCGTCCGTGCAGAAAACGGGGGTCAGAGGTCCCTCCACGGCCTGGAGGATTTCTCTCATGGTGATCTCGTTGGCACTTTTGCCCAGAAGATATCCCCCT
>CBDUWG010000283.1:0-3258 GCA_965370845.1 uncultured bacterium | reverse complement strand
CAGCGGAGGTAGGTGCATATGAGCAGATTATTGGAGAAATTGTGGCTGACGGGCGCTTTTTTGCTGGTCCTGAGCATGGGAGTGGCCGGTTATGCCTCGGCCCAGAGTTCCCCGGAGTGGATCGCCGTGGGAGGTCCCCAGGCGGGACGGGAAGCGGTCATCTCCGTCCTTGCCTCAGATGATAAGATCATCGAGATCCAGATGAGCACCCCCGGCCTGTTTCGGGAACTGGTATCCACCCCCGGAGGGGAATTTCCCCGGCTGTCCATGCCGCCGGAGGGTTTTACCACGGAGACAGGCTGGCCACAGCTGCCGGTTATTTGCCGGTGGGTGGAGATACCTGCCGGGGCCCGGGTGGAGCTGGAAGTGGTGCAGGAGGTGACCAGCGTTTTGTCCCTGGATGAGCTGGAAATTCATCGCCCCATCGCCCCGGTGCAGCGGCCCGTGCCCAAGATCCCCGGAGCTCGGCAGGCTATGAATTTCGAAAGGGACGAGAGCTTCTACGCTCAAGACCAGTGGTATCCTGGGGATCTGGCCCGGTTGGGGGAGATCGATGAGACGCGCGGGCATCGTCTTGTGCTTCTGAAAATCTATCCCGTCCGATACAATCCCCGGAAAGGAACGGTATCCATCTGTTCCCGGCTGCGCTTGAAATTCCACCTGCGCGGCTCGGACCTGGAGGAAACCAGTAGAAAGATCAACCGGTGGTACAGCCACGACATGGAGAAAGCCCTCAGGCGAAAGGTGCTCAATTACCGGCGCTATGCTGACAAGGATGTGCCTGCTCTGCCCATCGGATATCTGATCATCACGCACGACAACTTTTTCAGCCAGGTACAGCCCCTGGCTCAGTGGAAAGAGCAGAAGGGATTCGAGGTGACGGTGACCGAACTTTCGGATATCTCGCCGCAGACCAGCGCCGGCATCAAGGCCTATATCCAGGATGCCTATGATAACTGGCCGGTGCCGCCCACCTATGTTCTGTTGGTGGGAGATGTTGGCTATATCCCCACCTTTTACGGTTCCTCCAGCTCCACGGAGACGGACCTGCCCTATTCGGATATGGAGGGGAGCTATTTTCCCGAGCTGGAGCTGGGCCGTTTTTCCGTGAGCAGCACCACGGAGGCGACGGCCATCGTGGACAAGACCCTGGATTACGAAATGATCGACCTGTCCACCCTGAGTTGGTTTGATGACGCTGTTTTCATGGCCTCCAGCGCTGAGAGCTGTTTCGCGGAGGGGACGCACAATTACGTTATAGGTAACTACTTGGAGCCTAACTCATACAAGTGCTATAAAATATACCAATGCTCAGGTGGGGGGACCTCGGATATAACCTCCAATCTCAATGCTGGCCGGGCCATCGCCAACTACTCCGGACATGGGAATCAAGTATCTTGGAGCGGGCCGGCCTTTAGCAAGTCCAACATCGATGCCCTGACCAACGTTGACATGTATCCCTTTGTGATCAGCAACGCCTGTCTGACCAGTGATCTGGGTTACAGCGAGTGTTTCGGCGAGCACTGGGTGAATGTGGCCAACAAGGGCGGCATCGCTCATTGGGGCTCCTCCAATTACACCTACTGGGACGAGGATGACATCTTAGAGAAGAGGATGTACAGGGCCATCTTCGAGGATGAGCTGTTCACCCTGGCCGGGTTTACTAACCAGGCCAAGTATTATCACTACCTGTATTACAGCGGCGGCGGCCTGAGCAGATATTACTACGAATGCTACATTCTGCTGGGCGACCCGTCCGTGATGCTGCCCACAGACATACCTGCTGCCCTGACCGTGGATCATCCGGCCACGGTGCCCCTGGGACCCAGCGATGTGATGGTCACGATTACGCATGAAGGTTCTCCCGTAGAGGATGCCCTGGTCTGCGCCATGCAGGAGGGAGGCATTCACCAGGCCGGATACACAAATGGCTCCGGTCAGGCGGTGCTGTCCATATCTCCGGTTACCTCCGACACCATCCTGGTCACCGTCACCGCGCACAACTTCCAGCCGTATCAGGGCACAATGGTCCCGGTGAGCGGGGCGCCTCCGGCGGCGGTGACCGATCTTCAGGTGAACCTGGCGGAGATCACTCTGATGCTCAACTGGTCGGCGGTGACTATCGACACCCTGTCCAACCCGAAGACCGTGTCGGGCTACGTGATCTACCGGGGGATCGATCCCGGTATTGAGCCCAGCCAGGCCTGTTCCCTGGGCCCCACCAGCGAGGTTGAGTATCTGGACGCCACGGCGGCCGTGGGGGACACCAGCGTCCAGCATTACTACTCGGTAGTGGCCGTGGCCGAGGAGGGAAGCAAGTCAGATCCTTCAAACACCGTAGGGGAATTCGACCGCTGGATAACCGACACCGAGCCTCCCGAACCCCCGAAGAGGTGAGGAGGCTTTGATCGATCTCCTGGTATCGCCTTAATTTTTGGTAAAACGAATGAATCCTAGAGATGTGTTAAACTCATTCGAATCTATCTCAATATCCTTCAAGGAGGTGTTGCTCATGTTTCAAGAGAGAAATTTCCTGGTGGTTCTATCACTCGTTCTGCTGGTGAGTTTTAGTATGAGTACTGCCTTTGCCTGGCAGCCGCCCGGCAGCGCGGCACCGGGCGTCGATGCTCAGGGAGACCCCCTGGCGTATGAGCCCATTCATAAGAAAGCCCCGGACCGGGCCGGGGACGCCGATCTGGCCGGTGACATGATCGGCTTCTACTACGACCAGAATGTCGACCGGCTGGCCTTTCGGGTGCAGATGAACCGCATCATGGACCGCACCGGCACGGTCAACCTGCTGGAGCGAGACGGCGTCAGGATATATGTCTGCTTCGACTATCAGCCCGGCGGAACAACTGGGCTTCCCGATGATCTGACCGGAACCTCTCCAGTGGAGTGGGACCGCTGTCTGGTTATCTGGAGCGACGGCGGAGCTCAGGCTCTTCTGTACGATGCCAGTCTGCGGACAACAGAGACGGAGCGGATCAAAAACGTCCGCATAACGCCGAAATGGTATATGGTGGAGGCCTCCCTGTGGTTGCCCGGGGGATTTGAGCAGGCCACCGTCCGGGCCGCCGCGGCCAAGACCGGCAATTACGGCCGGGTGGCTTCCGAGATGGCCGCCGGGGACCGCACTCCGATCAATTTCTATGTCTTCACCGTCGCCGGCAACCGGATTCTGGACGTAGTCGAGGCGGATAACAATTCATCCAAGGAAACTCACAATGTAGCCCTGATGCACCATGGCAACCAGAG
>CBDUWG010000282.1:0-3273 GCA_965370845.1 uncultured bacterium | reverse complement strand
GATGGTATCCCGCTGGGGTTGAAGATCGTGTCGTTCTGCTGCCAGGGCTGGGCACGGCTCCCTGGAGCAAGGAGGAGAAAAGCGGAGAGAATGCCCGGAAAGAACAAGCCGGGTCCGGGGGCCATTTTGCTCAAAACTGCTCTCCTGATTCAGAGAATCTACCTGCTGCCGAATGACCTTGATAGATGCTACTTGAATGTGTTCTTCAATTTACCCTTCAGCGGCAACAGCTCCCGATCGAACTCTCCCACCCTGGCCGATTCCGCCGATTTGTTGTCTGCGGCGTCAACCGCCTTGACCAGATAAAAGAAATTGACCACTGGGCTAAAGGAGATGCTGCTGTCGGGAAAGTCGATGCCGGAAGTCGACCCGAGGGACTCCGAGACCGTGGGCACGAAATCTGCCGTCTCGCCCCGATAGGCGACATAGTATTGGACCGCTTCCGGCCCTCCTGCTGTGTCGGTTGTCACCGCCGACCATTGGAGGAGGAGCACATCCCCGGCCAGAGAAACCGTCAGGTCCGTCACCTCCTCGGGCGGTGTCGAATCCAGGACGGACAGATTCTGGTAATAGTTGAACGTGCCGTCATAATTTCCGATGGCCAGATCCAGATCGCCATCGTCATCCAGATCGCCAAACGCCGGAGCAGCATTCTGTCCGGCGGTGATGCCGGCGACCACAGAGGGGTCTTCCACCCAGGTGCCGCCGACGTTCTCGAAGAATTGGATCTCGCGAAAAAGATCGCCGGTGATGATGTCGATGTCTCCGTCATCGTCGAGGTCGCCGATGGTGGGAACACAATGGCTGCCGACGTCGATCCCGCCGAAGAATCCCGGCACCTCGACCCAGGCGGCGGAATCGCTGGTGCCTGTGTTCTGGAAATAGAACAGATTGCCGTCCTCGTTGCCGGCCACGATGTCCAGGTCTCCGTCGATGTCCATATCGACCAATCTTGGCACGGAAAAGTCGCCCAGATCGATGCCGGCGAAGACCGAGCTCTCGTAGTTGAAGCTAGTGCCTGTGTTTCTGTGAAAGAACAGCTGACCGTTCATATCGCCGGCCACGGCATCGGGCAACGAATCCCCATCCGTGTCGCCGGTGGTGATAGCCGAATAGATAGAATGATCGATGGCGCTGAAGCGCTGATGATTTGGCTGCCAGGCCGGCGCCGATGCCAAGCCGACGTTTTCATAATACTTGATATCGCCCAGCTGGCTGCCGCTGATCAGATCCAGGTCGCCGTCGTCATCGAAATCGAACAGAAACGGCGAGCTGGCCCCGCCGGTATCCAGCACGCCGCCGAACAGACTGCTGTTGGCCGTCCAGACGGGGGAGGAGAGGCTGCCGGTATTCACATAATAGTTCAGGGGCCCGGCAGCGGTGCCGTAGATCAGGTCCTTTTTGCCATCCCCGGACAGATCGACCAGGCAGGGCGAGTTCCAGTAGGTCGTCAGGGCCAGGCCGGCGAAAACGGAATTGGCCGACTGCCACAGCCAGCTGGTGGAGTCTCCATCGTTGCGATAGTAATAGAACCCGGTTCCATCACGGCCCACCAGCAGATCGAAATCAGCATCGCTATCCAGATCGGCGAACCAGGGGTAAGCATATAATCCAACATCATACCAGGTCTGGGATTGGGCTTCGAGAAAGACAGCCGAATCGGGTGTGCCGCTGTTGGGATAGAACTTCAGTTGACCGTCCTCGCTGAGCCCGACCAGCAGATCATAATCACCATCGGCATCCAGATCGGCAAGGGTGGGCACCGGGTTGGAGCCGACGGACAATCCGCCGAAGAATCCCTCGATCTCATCAAATTCGGGTTGCGTGGAATCGCCCACATTTTCGAACAGATGCAGACCGGTGTAGCCTCCGCTGATCAGATCCAGGTCGCCGTCGTCGTCCAGGTCGACACAGACGCCCATCTCGGCGTCCAGGGCGGAGACGGGAGCGAAGAGATCCGGGCCGGCCTGAAATGCGGGCGCGGTTGGAGTGCCGCTATTCTCAAAATAGAGAGGAGCCTGGTCGATACTGCCCAGGATCAGGTCGTGGTCGCCATCGGCATCCAGATCGGCGAAGCGGGGCTGGGAAAAGGACACCGAGGGAACCCCGCTGGGGTTGAAGATCGTGTCGTTCTGCTGCCAGGGCTGGGCAGAGATCCCGGAGGTGAGGGAAAAAGAGAGAGACAGAACGCCCAGAAGGCATAAAGCGGGTTTAGGGGATATTTTGCTCATGTGGATTCACCTTCGATCTTCTTAGGGACGACAATATCTTCAGGGAACGGCAGGCAGTTACTTTCTGGCCACATAGCGCACACCTTCTATTCCTTTGAAATCCGCGTCCTGCGTCCACAGGGTTGCGCCGTAGGCCCTGGCTGTGGCCAGAATGATGCTGTCGGCCAGGGGAAGTTTCTCCGTCAAGCTGATCCTGGCCGCATCGAGTGCCAGGGAGGAGGTTAGATCGACTACTTGCCCTTGCTGCATGGTGGCAACGGCCTGAAGGGCCTGGCTTTCTTCCCGCTGTTGGAGAACGCGTTTGAAGACCTCATATAAGCTCAAAGTTGGGATAAGAAGCTTCGCGGTTTTTTCGATAGCTGGCGCAAAGAAATTAGCGTTCGGACCGTCGGCGAAATACTCCAACCAGGCGGATGAATCAATGATGTTCACTCTCGGTCCTCCTCGCGCTGTATGTTTGTATCGATCCCCTGTAGATAGCCACGCAGAGTGCGGATTGGCTGTAAGGGTATGAGCTCGATCCGTCCATCGTAGACCATGGCCTGTACTTTTTGTCCGGGCCGCAGGCCCAGTTTTTCCCGGACATCTTTTGGGATCACCACTTGGTATTTCGGTGATATGGTCACGGTAGCCATGTTTACCTCCATCGATAATAGTTTTACTTTACACATAAGATATCGATAACGATATCGTATGTCAAGCGGAGTTTAATGTGTTATGAAAAAACCTCCCGGTGTTTTCAAATCGCGGGAGGTTTTTGAGTAAAAGAACTCGAAGCTCGATACTCGGTTTGACGAGAATATCCATATCGCCGGTGTACCGCGGGGCTCCGTGAAAGGCCAGCGCATAGGCTCCCACGATCATGCACTCAACGTCGTGTTCGTTGAATAACGCGAGCAGATCTCTGAAGTCTGGTTGAACGTCCATGATATTGCCCTTTCAGATAGTCGACGATGGCCACTCGTTCATCAGGGGTTTTGCTTAGCCAGTAGGCCAGGTCTTCCCGGATTGATGAGTAATCGTTGAGCCGGTGTTTTTTCAC
>CBDUWG010000281.1:0-3304 GCA_965370845.1 uncultured bacterium | reverse complement strand
CTGGTTAGCACCACGCCGGTAAAAAAGATCGCTGCGTAGTTGGCGATTTTGCTCAAGATAAGAAACGTCGAGTGCTGAAGTAATCTTCCTTTTTGCATTCCTCAAGAAACTCCTAAGACGGATGTATGTTGAAAAATTTTTGCCGCAGAGGGGGCACCGAAGAGTCCGGCCACATACATCCGCTGATAGCTCTGCACCATCTCCTGTAAGCTGAATTTCTCCTGGACGCGCTGACGCGCGCTTTTGCCCAAGCTCTCCCTCAATTTTTCGTCGGAAACTAATCGGAAAAGAACATCCGCCAAAATCTCCGGCTTTTTCGGAGGTATCAGATATCCATTCTCTCCGTTCTTTATAAGCTCTGAATTACCACCGACATCGGTGGCCACCACGGGCAAGCTTGAGGCCATGGCTTCAAGAATGGAGTAAGACAGACCCTCGATGATCGAGGGCAACACGAAGATGTCCAGAGCAGTCAGGATGTTGGGAATGTCGTCTCGGACGCCCAGGTAGAGCACCTTCCTTTCAATGCCTAATTCCTTAGCCCGGACCTGCAGCTTGTTTTTCAGGTGTCCATCGCCAACCCAGAGGAAGCTGACGTCATCTCTCTTTTTCAGGAGCATAGCAGCGGCCGTCAAAAGAGTCTGCGGGTCCTTGACCCAATATAATGTGCCCACAGAGCCAATGAGAATTTCCCTGGGAGAAAACCCCAACTTTGCCTTCTCCTGTCTACGTACTTCCTGACTTCGGGCCATATATGTTTCCACGTCCACACCATTGTAAATGGTCGATATCCTCCGGGCAGGCACGCCGACGACCCGAATATAGTAATCTCGCAAGTAATCCGCCACGGCATACAATTTGTGTGTTCCCAGGGAAAGAAACCGTTGTAAAAGACGCCTCCTCAACTTCATTTTCGCGATGTCCTCTGCGTAAAGGCCATGTACACAGTGGACGATTAGGCGGGCACCAACCAGTCTGGCACCGACAACGGAGTCGAAAAAAACACCCCAATTGTTGGAATGAAGGATGTTAACCCTCTCCCCTCGTAAAATCTTGGCCAGTTTAATGAACAGATGATCTCCGGGTTTCTGATGGAGTTCAAACACCTTGACGCCTGGGTCACGCAATCTGCTCTGTAACTCTCCCGTTGATTTCAAACAACAGATAGAGCTTCGAAACATACTGTCATCAAGGGCGTTGATCATATTCACCACACCGTTCTCCAACCCTCCCACCCGGAGAGAATCGACCACGTGGAGAACATGGATTCTTCTCCGTGGCTTGCTTTTTTCTTGATCACTCAGCACAGAATTCCTCTTTATCTTTGCCAACCAAACTCCACCTGTTTATAGACCTGAAGAAGCTTTATAGCCGCCTTGTTCCAATTGTACGTTTCCTTGGCAGCCCGAAGGGCATTGGCTTGGTATTTTCCCAGCACATCTCTCTGCCGTAATTTCGCAAAAACCTCGCCCAAATCTCCCGGGTTGAGAGATGGCAGACAGAGACCGCAATCTTCGGCTTTCACGATACGCCCGATCTCTCCGAACTCTCCTGTCACAACCGCCTTGCCTGCCGCTAAAGCTTCGAACAGCTTGTTCGGCGCGCTATACCGAGAGTTAGGATTCTTTCCGTCAAATCCGTAGTAGATCACATCCGCCAGAGAGGTGTAAAGGGGAACTTCTGAGGGATCGACATAACCCAGGTAGTGTATATTATCCTTGCTAGCAGAGCGCCTCTCCACCTCCCCCCTCAACGGGCCATCTCCCCCTATGAGAAGAAAGAGTTCCCCATGGGCCTCAACCGCGTCTAACAGGGCCGGGAGTTTCCTCTCCTCGCTGAGCCAGGCAATGTAAGTGATCACCAGTTTGTCTGGAGCAATGTGGAGTTTTTCCCGCAATTCCTCCTTTCGCTCTACTGGAAAAGAGTAATCCTCCAGCTTCTTCCAATTGCCCACCACAAAGGTATTCTTCGCTCCACGCCTTTGATATTCCTGCCGCAACAGCTGGCCAACGGTAATGAGGGCATCCAACCTTTTTATCAGAAGATCCTCCAAAAACCTAAGGACCCTTTTCAGGGGTTTTAAAACATTGCTCCCCAGCATGTCGGTAAAGCTTTCATGGGCATCGAAGATGATTTTTTTTCCACGAAGTTTCGCCAGGACCATTCCCAGAGGAAGGGTGTCCAGATCATGACAGTGAACGATATCAAAATCTTCCCTCAACATCTTAAACAGGACCAATATCCAAAAGACCAGCAAGAAGGGAACCTGAGAAGTGCCCCGACCGTGGGTGGATCGAAGATAAATTCTCTCAACTTTTATCCCCTGATAATCCTGCTGCTTGGGCCTTTTATGATCCCTATCCCATCCAATAATGGTAACCTTGTAATCATGATCCACCAACGTCTTGGCCTCGTTATAGACGCGAGGATCCGGGTCAAAACAGTTGGTCAGAAGCATGAGTACCCTTATGGCCATTCACCTCTCCCGGGGAAAAGATCTCTCTTTCCGATAACAGCCGATAGATGAACACCTTCGGGCCAGGTCCTTCATAAAAGCGGGGATCGAAAGAACGCAAAAGGAAAGCCTCTCTCTCAACCTCCCGGTAAAAACGAACGAAAGAAGGAAAACCGGCGCTCCGCAAACTGTCAATGTACTGTTGAATCAGCTTCTCGGTGGTGACCAAATACTGACACCCCCGGTCTCTGTATTCTTCCAGAGATAACACCCCCCACTCTTTGAGGGGGTTACCCAGATCACGATCATATTCAGAGAACAGTTGAAACGTCCCTTCTTTCTCCTCCTCCATCCTCCACCAGGGGTGGCTGATCTCAATAAGATAGTAGGCAGGTTCCTCAACCGTCTCCAGGTAATACCGATAGTACTCTACTGCATGAGCTGTAAAAGGGCCTTTTTCGCTTTCACTCTCGGCTTTTTGAAGGAGTTCCCTGGTCCTCTCCCGGTTCATCTTCAAAGGCACACAGTAATCGTCTACCAGAATCTTTGTTCCGGATGAAATGTTCTGCTCAATCCATTCTTTGGCCAGAGTTCTAGTGTCTTTGTGCGAAATTTTTTGATTGAAGCTCACGACTCGATAGGCTACGGGGAACAGCACAAAAATCGTCAAAACCGCCATTACGGTGCTGTGGGAAAAACCCAAAGCTTTTTTCCCTTTGGGCGCAATTATGTCCACAACACGAGAAACAAGTACGGCCGCTCCCAGGCACAGAAAGGGATAAATGATGTTAAAATGGCGGGCCGCTGCATAAGATTTTGACATAAAGTCCGCAACATACATGAAACTGA
>CBDUWG010000280.1:0-3305 GCA_965370845.1 uncultured bacterium | reverse complement strand
TACGTGGGCTGTATGACCAGCGGCCTCTTCGTGGGCCAGGAGCACTTAGGCTCCCTCATGGCCGACTATCTGAACGTGACACCCATTCCAGCCACGCGGATCGAATCAGCCTGCGCGTCGGGAGGGGTGGCCCTGCGCCAGGGATTCATAGAGGTGGGATCGGGGATGAGCGACATCGTTCTGGTGGGTGGTGTGGAGAAGATGTGCGATGTGGGTGGTGGTGAGGCCACCTATGCCCTGTCCACGGCCGCCGACCAGGAATACGAGTGCTACCAGGGCGTCACTTTTCCGGGACTGTATGCTTTGATGGCCCATCGCCACATGCACCTTCACGGTACCACCCGGGAGCAGTTAGCTCATGTGGCCGTCAAAAATCACGATCACGGCTCAATGAATCCTCTGGCCCAGTATCCCTTCAAGGTCACCCTGGAGCAGGTGCTGAGCTCGGTGATGATCGCCGATCCACTGAGAATTCTGGACTGCTCGCCGATCACCGACGGAGCGGCCGCAGCCATTCTCTGTCCCCTGGAGATGGCCAAGAAATTCACCAAGAAGCCCGTTGTCCAGATCATCGGCTCGGGACAGGCCACGGACACAATCGCTTTGCATTCCCGAGAGGATATGAGTTGGCTGGGGGCCACGGCCAGGGCCGCCGAGGTTGCCTATAAGATGGCCGGCGTGGGTCCCGACGACCTTGATTTGGTTGAGGCACACGACTGTTTTACCATCGCCGAGATCTGCGTTATCGAGGCCCTGGGCCTGGTGGAGAGGGGTCAGGGTGGAAAGGCGGCCGAGAGCGGCCTAACCGCTCTGGGAGGTAAGATCCCGGTGAATGTCAGCGGTGGTCTGAAGGCCAAGGGGCATCCCGTGGGTGCCACCGGGGTGGCCCAGGTCGTGGAGATGGTCGAGCAGCTCCGCGGCGAGGTGGGAGAGCGGCAGGTAGAGGGAGCACGGGTAGGTTTGAGCCAGACCATGGGAGGCACCGGAGGCAGCACGGCGGTGCACATTTTCCGGCGAGTGTAGCCGGAGAGAAAAACCTCTCAGGAATTAGTAAAAACTATTGCGCGACAAACAACTTTCAAGGAGGATGCATTGTCCACATCGGCAAGATATTGGCGGGGGATCCCCCAGCGTTACCGGCTGGAGGCTAGCAAATGCAAGGAGTGTGGTCAGACGAATTTTCCGCCGCGGCTGATTTGCCCCGCCTGCGGATCCCGTGAGTTTGAGGCGACGAAATTACCTCAAACCGGAACGCTGCTGACCTACACAGTTATCCGTGTGGCGCCCAGTCAGTTCGTCGACGAAGCTCCCTACGCCGTGGGAGTTGTGGAGTTGGACGGAGGCACCAGGATCACCAGCCAGATCACCGACTGTTCCCTGGATGCCATTCGGATCGGGCAGAAGATGAAGGTGGAGTTTCGTCGGATTCGGGCAGAAGGCCTGTCGGGTATTATCTGTTACGGTTACAAGTGCGCTCCGGTGGCCGTTCAATAGCGGACCGTAAGGGGAGATATGGGATGTTTCGTATTGAGAGCAAGGTGGACACCAAAAGCAGCACGTTCAAGAAAAACCGCCAGCACAACCTGAAGCTGGTGGAACAGTTCAAGGAACGGTTGGAGGAGGTTAGCCAGGGAGGTCCGCCGCCGGCCCGCAAGAAGCACAAGGACCGCGGCAAGCTCACGGCACGGGAGCGGCTGGACCGGCTTTTCGACCCGGACACGCCCTTTTTGGAGCTCAGCGCCCTGGCCGCTTACCGGATGTACGACGATGGGTTCCCCGGTGCCGGAATGATCACCGGGGTGGGAGTGGTGCACGGCCGGGAGGTACTGGTGGTGGCCAACGATGCCACGGTCAAAGGCGGAACCTACGTGCCCATGACCATCAAGAAACACGTGCGCGCCCAGGAGCTGGCTCTGGAGAACCGCCTGCCCTGCATCTACCTGGTGGACTCCGGGGGCATCTTTCTGCCGTTGCAGGTGGGCACCTTTCCGGACAAGGAGCACTTCGGCCGGATCTTCTACAACCAGGCCCGGCTTTCCGCCCGAAACATACCCCAGATCTCGGTGGTCATGGGCTCGTGCACCGCCGGGGGGGCCTATGTGCCGGCCATGAGCGACGAAACGGTAATCGTCCGGCAGCAGGGCACCATCTTCATCGGCGGTCCGCCCCTGGTCAAGGCGGCCACCAAAGAGGAGGTGACGGCGGAGGAGCTGGGTGGTGCGGACGTTCACTGCCGCATCTCCGGCGTATCGGATCACTACGCCCTCAACGACGAGCACGCCATCGGCATCTGCCGCAACATCGTCCAGAATCTGAACACTCCCCGGAAATTCGAGCTGGAGACAGCCGAGCCTAGGGATCCCCACTACGATCCCGAGGAGATTTACGGGATCCTGCCCGCGGATCTGCGCAAGTCCCTCGACATGCGCGAGATCATCGCCCGGTTGGTGGACGGCAGCGAGTTTCACGAGTTCAAGGAGCTGTACGGGCCCACCATCGTCACCGGCTTCGCCCGCATCATGGGTTACCCGGTGGGCATTTTGGCCAACAATGGTGTTCTCTTCTCGGAGAGTTCCGTCAAGGGAGCCCATTTTGTGGAGCTTTGCGCCGTGCGCAAGATCCCGCTGCTATTTCTGCAGAACATCACCGGCTTCATCGTGGGCAAACAATACGAGCATGGGGGCATCGCCAAGGACGGGGCCAAGCTGGTCCACGCCGTGGCCAATGCCGATGTGCCCAAGTTCACCGTCATCGTGGGTGGGTCTTATGGGGCGGGCAACTACGGGATGTGCGGACGGGCCTATGGTCCCCGGCTTCTGTGGATGTGGCCCAATGCCAGGATCTGCGTCATGGGGGGCGAGCAGGCGGCCAACGTTTTGTTGACCGTGAAGCTTGGTCAGTTGAAGAGAAAGGGTCAGACCATGACCCTGCAGGAGCAGGAGAAATTCAAGGCCCCAATCCTGAAGAAGTACGATCAGGAGAGCAGCGCCTATTTCAGCACTGCCCATCTTTGGGACGACGGCATCCTGGATCCTTTGGACACCAGGATGGCCCTGGGTCTGGGTATCTCCATGTCGTTGAATGCGCCGATCCCGGAGCACAGGTTGGGCGTGTTTCGGATGTAGGATGTCCTGTTCGTTGTTTGTGATTGGGGAAAATGTTCAGAGGGTTTTGAGAGTTGGGAACTGGGAACTGGGAACTCGGAGTTCGGAGCTGGGAGCTCGGAGTGCCACCCCCCACCCCCTTTTCTGCTAATTGTGGCTTTTTTTTGTCCGCGGTACGAGTTGCGAGCTGCGCGCTGGGGG
>CBDUWG010000279.1:0-3313 GCA_965370845.1 uncultured bacterium | reverse complement strand
CACCTGCCTGGCCGGCAAGACCGGTTCTCCTGCTCGGCAGATCAAACTCTCGTCGGCCAGGCGCACCCGGTCATAGCCGCGCACCTGATCGAAGAGAAACTGCTCCGTATCAAAGGAGAGGGTCACGGTGGTCTCCTGGGCCGCATAGGCACCCTGGGCCAGCACAGAGGCCATCAGGATGGCCAGGATAAAAAATACGATACAATGTTTCATCAAAACACCTCCTCAGGTGGTTTGAGTGGAATTATTTCCGGTTGTTTCCTGAACCTGAAAATCTGCGCAGCGGATGCAAACAAATTAGACCTAAAAACTCTCTAAATACTATTTTACCAGAAGATTAGCGTTTTGTCAAGCAGTAAAAAAAGCTCATTTTATATGACAAGAGATTTCAGAAAGAGAATCCGGGAATCTAAGAGCAATAAGTTTGCCAAGATCGTGGGTGAGGGTTGTTTTAAGCATTGCGGGGGCATGAGATTCTGGATACTGGATGAGAAAGGCGGATACTGGATTCTGGATAAAATCTAAGACAATGCAAAGGCAGAGATTCGAGATTCGGGAAAGGAAAGAGATCAGGGTATCTCCACCCCTGACCCCACTAGAGATCAGGGACCCAAGTCCTCTAGCCCATATGAAGGTTTCTGGAATACCGCGTTTTTTACCCTGATCTCTAATCTCTGATCTCTTTCCAGCGTCGGGTATGGCGATCCAACGCCATTGACATCCTTGATTCTGGATACTGGATAGAAAAAGATGATCTCCGCTGGGGGTTGTTGTTTTCCAGGATCCAGGATCGAGGATCTAGGATCGGTTTTTCTCCAGCTTCGAGCTTCGTTTATACAAAAATAGGGGCGCAGTATGCCGCGCCCCTATATATTTCCTGCTCGTCAAAACGCTTCAGTTTTCCAGATCCCTGTCGAATTCCCCGACACAATTGGATGGCTCGGATTTCCCCCCGGAGTCGCTGACCGCCTTGATGGCGTAGTAATATCCCGTGCTGGACCCTCCCACGGCACCGGCGTCGGTGTAAGAAGTATCGGCGGTGCCGCCGATGGAGTCGTCCGGAGCGGGCACAAAGTCGCTGTCCGTATCGCGATAGATCACATAGCGAATGATGGTCTTGGCCTCCGGCGATGTCCAGGTCAGGACCAGATCATCAGCGCATTTCTGGACGGTCAGATCCGTCACCGGCGGGGGGGCCGGATCGGTTACCAGGCCGTTTCCCCGATAGGGGAGATAGTTGTGCTTGGTGACCGTCACGAACAGGCTGCCAGCAGTAGCCGGGGCGGGCGTGAAGCTGATGTTGCCCCCAGCATCGGTGTAACCGGTCAGATAGACCTCTCCGGGTTTCCAGAGACACACGTAAGCGCTGTCCAGGTCGCTTCCGTCTGATTCCACATGCACCGCGAAAGCGGAGCTGCCCCCGGGCAGCGTGCCGGGATGGGAAACGTCGAGACTCTCCGGCGTGTCGGTCCAGATGGGCATGGCCGGGTCGCCGGCCAGAACGAACTGCCACTCGCAGTGCTCCCAGTAGTTGCTGGAGCTCTGGTCGTGCTGGTGCTTGGCCCAGGCGACCATCTCCCCCAGGGTGAACAAATCCTGAAGAAAAAGAGCCCGCCACCAGCCGCGCTCCATGGCCGAGGACCCCATCTGGTGGGTCTCATCGGTATAGCCCACGCGGGTGTTGCCGCAGAAGGACACTCCCCCGCCGTCGTTGATGTTGTGGAACAGGAAGTGCTCGGCCATGCAGTCCGACTCGGGCATGGCCGCCGGCCAGCAGCCCTCGGCCACTACGTTGGAAAACCGGCCGGTGTTGGTCAGGTTGTCCACATCGGGACGCTGCAGAAGCAAACCGTGGCGATACCAGCCGACCCCCATGGCGTACCAATTGCAGTGGTCGGCGTGATTGACCAGGTGCTGCCCGGCGTTGAGATAGGCGATGGTGCTATCGAGATGGTTTCCGGCGTGGCTGTCGTAGACCTTGTTGATGGTGAACTGGGCGGGTACGTCCAGGGCCACCTCCTCTTTCATCTCCTCGCCGAACATGGTGGAGTCATAGTCCATGCCGACGAACAGGGCCTCCAGGATGTAGTCGGCCAGGGGAGGCTCGGTCTCATACTTGATGATCTTATCGATGATCCTGTTGAACTCGAATAGATACTGCCCCGAGATCCGGCCCACCATCACCTCCCAGGTCCAGTCGTCGTCGTAATCGGCGTAGTAGTTATCGCTGGGTGGCGTTTCCGGATAGGGCGGCTCGGTAACATACTGCCGGTAGCAGAAGGGGATGGCGAATTCCTCTCCGCCCAGCAGAAAATAGATGGTCCCCCAGTTGCTGTGGGCGTCGATGATGAAATTGCGGACCCTGGTGGTATCGTCACCGGCGTAGTTGGCGTTGATCCAGGCGGTGGTCACCACCGTGTCGCGCAGCCCGCGGCGGTTGTGCCACTCGACCAGGTCGTCGAAGAAGGATTCGTACGATGCGTCGGTGATGATCACGTGATCGAACTGGCCGGAGGGGAGCGCCTTGGAGGCCGGGCTCGGGGGAGGGCTGAGAACGACATCCCCGGGGTTCACGACCATCTTGCGGATCATCTCGCCATACACCTGTTGCTGCTTATCTGTGAATTGGGCATATGATTCCCGGGAGATGCGACCGGGCCGCGTCTCCACGGTGATCTCCAGCTCCCGGTGCAGGATCAGTCTGCCGGTGGCCGGAATGTATTGCAGCGGATAGATCGTCAACACGGCCATCTGCTGTCCGGCCAGATCGGTCTGCCGGTTCAGCCGGCCCAGAAGAGCCGGATAAAGATCGGTTGACCGGTAAACCTGGTCGTCGGGCTCGATAAAGGCCGGTCTGGGGCTGTCGTCGATGGGCAGTGGAGGCTGTCCGGGAAGGATCTGATATATGCCTGTCAATTGGTGGCTTTCAAGAGGGCGAACCGTCACCGAAAGAGCCTCATGGCCGCTGGGGATGGCGATGTAGATCTGCCGGGCGGGCAAAGCGGGTTTTGCCTGCAGGCTCATCAGATGGTGGCCGAGCAGGCGAACCAGGTCGTAGTCTTGATGACGCTCGAACTGTAGCTCATCAGCCTCAGTTGAAATTATGACCGTGGTTTGATGAGCTGCCGGAACACTGGAAGGTAACGTCAGAATGATAAACATGAGCAGGATCGAGAAACTCACATTGCGAGACATTATAGCATTATCTCCTCTGCGACCGAATATCTCGGCACGCTATTCAGTTAACGGCTCGTTGGGCAGATCCCTGTCGAACTCTCCCACGATATTGGAATCAGCAGATTTCATGCCAGTA
>CBDUWG010000278.1:0-3313 GCA_965370845.1 uncultured bacterium | reverse complement strand
GGTCCTCTCGGGCAAAACTCCGCGAGAGGTGGGACAGAGGGGAGTGTCCATCATAAAGAACTCCGAGGCCAATATCTTAGGTGTCGTGGTCAACGACCCCTCTGAGGTCCTGCCCTATCACTATCGGTACAAGTACTACAAGTACTACAGTGCCAAGCCTGAGATCTCCTTTGTCTCTAAAGAGGAGACCTAAGGCCGCAATTATTATCTGTGGCCCGCCGTTTTTGCCAAGGAGGACCGAGTTCCATGGCCTTTTTTTTGGTTACCGGTGGAGCTGGTTTCATCGGCTCGCACATCATTGAGGAACTGCTGCGCAGAAAGCACCGGGTTCGAGTTCTGGATAACTTCTCCACCGGCAAAAGGGAGAACCTGGAAGTTTTCCTCCCTAAGATCGACTTGGTGGAGGGAGATATTCGAGATTCCGTCACCGTTAAAGAGGCCGTCCGCGGCGTCGACTACGCTCTGCATCAGGCGGCCCTGGCCTCGGTGCCGCGGTCTATAGACAATCCGTTGGAAACCAATGAGGTGAATATACAGGGGACCTTGAACCTACTGGTAGCCGCCAAGGATGCACAGGTTAAGCGCTTTGTCTTAGCCAGCTCTTCCTCTGTTTACGGGCCGGCCCTGCGTTTGCCCAAGCGAGAGCTGATGAAGCCCAATCCCGTCTCCCCCTATGCCATCACCAAGCTGACCGGAGAGAAATACTGTCAGGCTTTTTTCAACCTTTACGGGCTGGAAACCGTCTGCCTCCGCTACTTCAATGTCTTCGGTCCCAGGCAAGATCCCAATTCGCAGTATGCGGCGGTTGTTCCCAGGTTTATCTTGGCTATGCTGGATCATCGTTCCCCCACCATCTACGGCGATGGAGAGCAGTCCCGGGATTTCAGCTATGTCTCCAATGTGGTGGAGGCCAACATCCTGGCCTGTAAGGCCCCGGACGCCGCAGGCCAGGTGATCAACGTGGCCTGCGGAGGGCGATATACCGTGAATGAGCTGTTTGCCTGTTTGCGGCGCCTTCTGGGTGTCGACCTGCCTCCCCGGTATGCCGATTCCAGGCTGGGGGATATTCGGCACTCTCTGGCTGACATCTCCAGGGCTGGAAAGTTCATCGGATATCGACCAAGGGTAACCATTGAGGAGGGGCTGGAGAGAACGGTGACCTGGTTTAAGAAGCGATACGACGCTCGTTCTTAAAAGTTCCCGATCCGTCAGCGGATGTTCGGGGAAATAGATGGGTGGATGGCCATATGATCAACGCTCTTTCAGTGGATGTGGAGGATTGGTTCCAGGTCACGAATTTCGAGAAGATCATAGACCGCGCAGACTGGGATGCCTGCGAGAGCAGAGTATCCTCCAACGTACACAGGATTCTGGATATTTTTTCGACCAGAGATGTGCGGGCCACCTTTTTTGTGCTGGGTTGGATCGCCGAGCGATTCCCCCAGCTGGTGGTGTCCATCCAGAAGAAAGGGCACGAGGTATCCACCCACGGCTATGACCACCGGCAAATTCAGCAGCAGACCAGGGAGGAGTTTTCTCAGGACGTGGCTAAGGCCATTCGGGTGCTGGAGGACATCTTGGGAGAAAAGGTGATCGGGTACCGGGCGCCCAGCTATTCCATCGTCCCGGAAACGCTATGGGCCTGGGAACTGTTGGCTGAACAGGGAATCCTGTATGACTCCAGCGTTTTTCCCATAAAGCACGATCGCTACGGTATCTCTGGCCTACCCCGATATCCCTTTACTGTAAATCTGGACAACGGCCGGGAGCTCATCGAATTTCCGCTCTCCACGGTGAGAATCCTGGGCAAGAACATTCCCATCGCCGGCGGAGGATACCTGCGGCTCTATCCCTATTGGTTCGTAAAGTGGGCGCTTAAACGAATTAACCGGCAGGGACATCCGGCGATTTTTTACCTTCACCCATGGGAAATTGACCCCTTTGCACCCAAGCAAGAGGTTAATTTTTTGAAGAAGCTCAGGCATTACAGCAATCTCTGGGCAACGGAGAGCAAGATTAGATCCCTCATTCGGGATTTCCAGTTTGCTCCAGTGAAGGAGGTATTGAACCTCTGAGCCGGGGTAGAGAGCTCGGATCCGAGGTTTTCCGGACAGCAGGCTTCTCACGTCATGAACGGGCTTCCCCCAGCCCATCGCTGGAGGTACCATGCGTATTTTGATGATTGCCCCGGAGCCCTTTTTTCAACCCCGGGGCACGCCGATTAGCGTTTTTTTCAGGCTGAAAGCCCTGTCCAGGCTCCAGTTGGAAGTAGATTTGCTGACCTATCATGTGGGGGAGGATGTCCAGATAGAGGGGGTACGCATTTTTCGCATTCCGCGTTTCCCTCTGATCCGGCGAGTGAAGGTGGGTCCATCTTATGTCAAACTTCTTCTGGATCTGATGCTCTGGTTTAAGGCTTTTGCCATGCTCTCCACAGGCCGCTATGATGTGATTCATGCCCACGAGGAGGCGGCTTACCTGGTCGCTCCTCTGGCGGCCATGTTCGGGGTGAAATTGCTGTACGATATGCATTCATCGCTGCCCCAGCAGTTGGCCAATTACCATTTTGCCAATTACGCGCCTCTGGTCTGGCTTTTTTCCCGCATGGAGAGATTCGTCATCCACCGTGCTCACTCAGTGATTACTATCTGTCCGGATCTGGAGCAGCACGTGAGTTGTCTGGATGGAAAAAACAAACAGTTTCTCATCGAGAACTATGCCGTTGGTGAGCTCCCGGAATCCAGGGAGTTTATGGCGGCGGAGCTGAGAAAAAGCCTGGGTCTGGGGGGGAAGTTGGTGGTGGCCTACACCGGTACCTTTGAGCAGAACCAGGGGTTGGATCTGCTGATCCGAGGGGCTCCGGAGGTGCTGAGGGAATTTCCTCAGGCCGCCTACCTGCTTGTGGGGGGAAGGCCCGATCAGCTGGAGGCGCTGCGTAGGCTGGCGGCTCAAATGGGAGTGGATGGGCACTTCCTCTTTCCGGGAACCAAGCCATTGGAGCAGGTTCCCATTTTTTTAGAGGTTGCCGACGTGCTGGTCTCTCCTCGATGCGAGGGGACGAATACGCCGCTGAAGATTTACTCCTACCTGGCATCGGGCAGGCCCATCGTGGCCACGGCTTTGCAGACACATAAGCAGGTTTTGGATGAGGAGACGGCGATGTTGGTTCCAGCGACGGCCGCCGGTTTGGCCCAGGGGATATGCACTCTGTTGCGGGACAGATTATTGCGGGAGAAGCTGGGCAAAAGAGCAAAGCGGCTGGTGGAGAAGAAATACGGCTATCGTTCCTATTTAGCCAGGACCCAAAAGGTCT
>CBDUWG010000277.1:0-3316 GCA_965370845.1 uncultured bacterium | reverse complement strand
GAAGTGTGGCTGGTTTTCTTCTAATCGGACGCTCGACTAAAGTTTGGTGCACCGGCCAAAAGGCCGGTGCACCAGGGGAGCGAACACCGAAAGAGAAGGAGCAATCCTATGAAAGCCTGGAAGATTTTAACATTCAGCACCTTGCTGCTGGTCCTTTTCGCCTTCAGTGCCAGTGTTGAGGCCGGCAGCGGACTTCGTAAGGGCACGGCGGGTGCGACTGAGCTGATGATTCCTGTCGGCTCCAGAGGCACCGCCCTGGGGGGAGCATTTGCCTCCAGCGTCAGCGGTGTGGAGGCGCTGTACTGGAACCCAGCGGGCGTGGCCGCCAGCAGTGCTAACACCGAGGTTATGTTCTCCCACCTGAACTGGATCGGCGACATCAATGTGGAATACGTCGCCGTTACCTCCAGGATGGGTGACATAGGCCATTTGGGAGTTAGCTTCAAGACCGTTGGTTTCGGAGATATCGAGCAAACTACCGTGGAGAGACCCGATGGAACCGGTACCACATTCTCGCCTAATTATCTCACCATGGGCGTGAGCTTCTCCCGGGCCATGACCGACCGTATTCTCTTCGGGATCACCGGAAAGTTCATCTCCGAGAAGATCATGCGAGAAAATGCCACCGGTGTCGGTTTTGACTTCGGCCTGCAGTATGCCAGCGGGATCTCCGGCCTGAAGCTGGGTATTTGCCTGATGAACCTGGGTCCCAACATGAGCTTCGGCGGGCCGGATCTGGAACACGCTGTGGCTCTGCCCGGCACGGAGGAAGGCGCGGAGGAGGAGGCTGTGCGCACAACTCTGGCTTCCTTTGATCTGCCCTCTTACCTGCAGATGGGCCTCTCCTACGACTACCTGTTCGACGACCGCAACGTTGTCACCGCCATGGGCAGCTTCCAGAACAATGGTTACAGCTATGACCAGTTCAACTTCGCCGCGGAGTATATCTATGACGACATGCTGTTCCTGCGCGGAGCCTTCACTTCGGCGTATCGCGATGACCATCCCCTGGCGGAGGAGGACTCGGATTACGATAACGGGTTTGTCAGCAGCGACCAGGAGTATCTGTGGGGTCCCAGCTTCGGAGTGGGCTTTAAGTTCAACCTGACGCCCACGACACCAATCACCTTCGATTATGCTTACCGCATGGCCGAGTTCTTCGATGCACCGCAGTGGTTCACGGTGACAGCGGGATTCTAAACAGCTCGCAGCAGTTGCTGTAAGCCATAAGGCCGGTCCTTGAGAGAAGGGCCGGCCTTATCTTTTTGGGCCGGCCGATAAAGCCGTGGTTTTTCCCATCAGGCCCCTCGTTTGCCTGATCGGGAGCGTGGCTCATGTATCGGGTGGTGATCGATGGCCCAGGCGGATCTTCATTGGGAATCATCCGCCGGCCAAAGAAAGCCCGGCTGTGATCTCTCACCGGCGGGTTTTTTCCCTTTTCGGGGGCATAAGGGGTTGACAAGGGTGAGCGAAAATTGTATAATTAGCAAGAGAATCGACGCAGTGCAGCTTGAGGTCTCCATACACAACAACCCCAAAATCATGCCCCGTAACCATTTTCTACTAATCGCCTTAATTCTGTCTTGTCTCCTTATCCCGTGCCGTGCCGAGAGCTCTCATTGGCCTCTGGACGCTCCCCGGGCCCTGACCTCCACCTTTGCCGAGTATCGCTCCGGTCACCTGCACGCCGGGATCGATCTGAAAACATGGGGGCAGGTGGGCTATGAGGTCTACGCCGTGGGGAATGGGTATGTCTGGCGGATCAGAACATCGCCCTGGGGGTATGGGAAAGCCGTTTACTTAAGGCTGGACGATGGAAAGACGGTCATCTATGGCCACCTCTCCGATTTTGCCTCATCGATTCAGCAGGTAGTGGAAAGAGAGCAGACGCGTCTGGGGCGCTATAGCGTGGACATCTCTTTGGATCCCGGTCAGATTCCGGTGAGAGGGGGGCAGGTGGTGGGTTTCTCCGGACGAACTGGTTGTGCGCATCCTCATCTTCACTTCGAGCTCCGCGACGAGGAGAACTGCCCGCTGAACCCCCTGGCCCACGGTTTTTCCGTGGCGGATCACCGTGCTCCCCGGTTGACCTCTTTAAGCGTCAAACCTCTGGATTGGGAATCCACGGTGGATGGCCAGCACGACCGTTGCCTCCATCCGCTGAGCTGGAACGCCGCCGCCGGGCAGTATCAGCTGTCCGGCACCCTGCATGTACAGGGGCGGGTCGGACTGGCCCTGGCTGTGCACGATTTGGCCGACGGGGCTCAGAATCGCCTGAATGTCCATGCCCTGTATCTTTTCCTGGATGATCAGCCTATTTTCTCGGCAACGTATGATCGGTTTTCCTATTCCAAAACGCACAAGGTGGATCTGGACACCGAGTTTGCTCTGTACCGGCAGGGCAGGGGGATCTACCAAAATCTCTATGTGATGCCGGGCAATGATCTTCCTTTTTACCGGCCCGACGCGTTTGGTTCTGGAGTCATCGATTCCAGAGAATGGCAGCCAGGATATCACCGGGTCAGGATTCGGGCCGAGGACTTTTTGGGGAATGCCGCTGCGCTGGAGTTTTCCCTGCTCCTGGATCAAAGACCGCAGCTGGAGGATTTGCAGATAATCCAGGATGCGGAGAGTCTTCGCTTGACAGTGCGGGCCACCGATGCGGATGATTCTGTGCAGCGGGTGTTGGTGGAGATCTCCGAGGATATGGGCCGGCATTGGCGGTCTATAGATGTCCGCGCCGAGCCCGGACAGGAGGACATTTATGAGGCGCGATGGGCTCGCCGCGATGATATCGTCGTCCTGGTCCGGGCCTGGGCCGAGGATCAGTTCGGCATTCGCTCCCGGCCCAGAATCGGCAGCGTCGGGATCCTTTCCGGGATGGAGGGAGAGCCCGAGTTTGAGTGGCAGGTGGTTTTCTTTCACGATTTCGTGGAGGTTTCCGTTGTCAGCGACCGGTTGCTGGCTGGAGAGCCGAAGCTGATCATCAGCCAGACGGGAGAAGAGCCCCGGCCGATGGCCGTGTACCAGGAAGAGTTGCGCAAATATCGAGGACTGGCCTACCTGATCCCCGGCTCAGACGGAGACGCAGTGATCAGCATTACCGGCCGGGATCTAAGCGGCAATTTAGGAGCTGCCGGCTTTTCCTTTTCAGTGGCCACCGTTACCAGGAGCTGCGGTGGACGAGTGGGAGATCTCCACAGGGGTATTGCAGCTCACCTCCAGCCAGGATCTGTCTATCAGACATTCATCAGCCACGTGGAAGAGGTGAAGGCCAGCTCGTCGCCAGGTTTGATGAATAAGATCCGCCCCTTTT
>CBDUWG010000276.1:0-3335 GCA_965370845.1 uncultured bacterium | reverse complement strand
ACGGAGACGACAGTGGCCCCGAAGGAATAGACGCTGTCCTCGGGAGCGTGGGGCGGAGCTGTGCCGGTGTTGGCCGGGCTGGCCGCATCGTGGGCATCGATGTAATATTCCACCTGGATGAGACCCGACTCCACCAGCTCCGGGATCTGGCCTGTGTAAACGCCCTTCCCGGCAACCTCCATGGTGTCGGCCTGGGGCACGGTGTCCAGACTGGTGCGATACCAGAGCAGAACCAGGGCGATGTCGGACTCGTCGGTGATATCGGCGGTGATTGGAAAAGGTCCCGGAAAGCTGGTGTCCGGCCAGACGGTGGTGCCGGCGATGACCGGAGGCTGGGTGTCCACCTGAAAGCTGAATGGTGCTGCCGGGAAGCCGCTGTTGTGTCCGGCCCCGTCGCTGGCCGCCACACGCCAGTAGTAAAGGCCGTCGTTGAAAGCATCGGGGGTATAGCTGGTGTCCGTCAGGCTCTCCTGGTCAACGAGCAGGCTGTCGAACAGGTCATCTACAGCGCACGGCAAGTGATATTCCACGGGCGTGCCCTCTGTCTCTCCGCCCCGGCGATTCATGCGTCCCGTGGTGGTCTTGCCGCCTGCCTTGGTCACCGGCGACCAGGTGAAGACGGGCAGAGTATCGGCCACAACGGCCCCATCGGCGGGCAGCAACATTGCCGGCACCAGGGGAGCGGAGGCATCCACGTAAGTGGTGCACTCGGCCGCCGCCGCGGTGTCCTCCGCATTTCCGGCGCTGTCCGTGGCCACGGTATAGAAGTAGTACGTGTGCTCGTCCTGGCCCGGATAAAGGGCGGTGGTGTCGGTCGCATTCGCCAGCCAGGCCACCCAATCGCTGTCGTTCTCCGAGACGTAAACGGTCACGCCCGCTATTCCCGAGCTGGGCAGGGAATCGTCCGCCGTCCAGCTCACCAGGAAGGTGTCTGCCGGGGAGATGGCCGGGGAGGATGCCTGGGAGCCGGGTGGTTGAGTGTCGATGAAGAAGGTGTAAACCGTGTCCGTCTCCATGGTCCAGCCCCAGATGTCCCGGGCCCCGCTGACGGCGATGGTGTTGAGCCCGTCGCCGGTGGAGTCGGTGATCACGAAGCTGCCCGTCCAGCTGAGGCTGTCGGCGGCCCAGCCTGTGTCGGCCACCACGGAGAGGCTGTCGAAGGGCGAGGCCAGGCCGAAGGTGACCAGGGGATCCGCTGTGGGATCCATCTTGCGGCTGAAGGTGAGGGTGAAGACCACCGAGTCGGCCGCAGTTGGCGACGGGTCGCTGAGAATCAGGGTGGAAAGGCCGGGCAGGGTGGCGTCCCACCATGGGTCGTAGGCCACGTAATCTGTTACCCGGTCGCCAAGCCCGTTGGGATTGTAGGAGGGTGGTCCGGTGCTGGTGTCCCGCGGGCCGGTGGGGTCGCCCCACCAGTTGCCGGTGGCATCTATGGTGTCGGCGATGGTCCCATTCTGGCCGCCGTAGACCAGGTTGTCATAGATGTGGCTGTAATGCACGGAGAGTGTGGCCTCATTGCCTAAAAAGCCGATCTGGTTGGCCGTGATGAGGCAGCCGGTGACCTGAGCCGTGGCCCCTGCGGCCCAGCATTTTATGCCGGCCCCGTCGCTCTGCCGGATGGTACACTGCGTTAGAGTTGCACTTCCCCCGGAGACGACGTAGATGTTGGCATCGTGGGTCCCATAACCGCCGTATTCCACTATGCAGCTATCCAGGATCCCCGTGCCCAGGCTGTCGCAGAAGATGCCCGCCCAGTCGCCGGGAGAGGCTTTCTCGGCGTTGGAGGTGAAGGTAATGGCCGAGTCCGGTTTTCCCAGGGCCAGCAGAGTACCGGGATGGCCGTCTTTACCTAACTGCAGCTCCACTTCAGGGTTGAAGGACAGGGTGACGCCGGGCTCCAGGGTAAGGGTGTCGCCGATCGCCGGCGAGAAGACCACCACGTCCCCGGCGATGGCATAGGGCATCTGCGCGTCGATCCAGGTAACCGATGATGTGATGTTATCGCCGAGGACCTCGATGGCGTCCGTTCCGTTATCCTGGGCGGTGTTGCCCTGGCCAATGGCCGGCACATAGTTGGCGTAGATGCGGATGGGGTACTGCTCGTTGTATCGGAAACTGTTGCCGGTGATGGTCGGCAGGGCTCCGTCGGCGCAGACGATACCATACTGCTGGCTGGTCTGGATGGTACAGTTCTGGATGAGGGGATCGCTGGACATGGCGCAGTAGATGTTGGCCATGCGGGATCCATAACCGCCATAGGCCACTGTACAGCTGTCCATTAGACCGGACCCCTTGGCCGAGAAGTACAATCCTGACCAATGATAGGCTTTGTTCGTGTCGGCCATGGTGAAGATGATGTTGGCGGCACCTCCGTCGGCGATGAGCACGCCGGGATCTCCTCCGCCGATTTGCAGAGTGACCTGCGGCTTGAACTTCAAAATGGTGCCCGGCTCCAGGGTCAGTGTGTCTCCCGCCGTTGCTTTGGAGACCAGAAGGTCGCCGGCGATGACGTAGGGGATGGGATGGGTGGGCCAGGTGGCCGAGTCGGTGATCTCATCCCCCAGAACCTCGATGGCGTTTGTTCCCTTGCCGGCGAAGGTGTTGCTGGTGTCCACCAGGGGCACGTAGTTTCCGTACACCTGAACAGGATATTCGGCGTTGTCCTGAAAGGTGTTGGCCGTCAGCACGGGCGCTGCCCCATCGTCTAAGATCAGGCCGTAGCCGGCGCTCTCCTGGATGGTGCAGTTCTGGATGGTGGGATCCGAGCCCGGTGCGCAGGTGATCTCGGCGTTGAGGCTGCCCTGGCCAGCCTCTTTAACCAGGCAGTGATCCATTTTCCCCCGGCCCTGGTTCTGGAAGTGAATGCCCTGCCAGTCGCCGGGAGCGGGTGTGATCGCGTTTGAGCTGAAAGATATTGTCGTATCCGCCTTGCCCAGAGCCATAAGTGCGCCCTGCTGGGTGGCGGTGCCGATCTGCAGGACGGTGGCGTCCTCGAACTTGACGAGGACTCCGGGCATCACCGTCAGGGTGCAGCAGCCGGTGGTGGCGAAGACGCGGATATCGCCGGTGACCACGTGGGGATTGCCCGAGGCGGACCAGGTCTCGTTGGCATTGATGTCGCCGCTGTGGTTGGTTAGTCCGTGGACCGGGATGGCCACCAGACATAACAGAGCTGCCAGGGAGATTGTCAGTGAATAAGTGTACTTCATGAGATCCTCCTTTCTGTGAGATCGTGAGTCGTGGGTCGTTTGTCGTTGTGGAAGCTGGATGAAAAGATAAAACCGATCCTGGATCCTGGATCCTGGATTCTGGTTAAAGGCAAAGACAAGAGATTC
>CBDUWG010000275.1:0-3338 GCA_965370845.1 uncultured bacterium | reverse complement strand
AACGGCTTTTGAGGCGTCCTGGGATTAGCGTATCTGATATAAAGCAGATGAGTGACAAAAAGATTGATTTGACGCCAGAGCTTGCTGAACGAGTTGAGGCGGAGGTTAAGTACGGGGGTTATATCCGCAGGCAACGTGCTCAAATAAGGAAGTTCAAACACCTGGAGATGCAGCTTATCTCCGAAGGATTCGACTATACGGATTTAAAGGGTTTTTCGGCTGAGGCGCGAGAGAAATTGCAGAAGATTCGACCGAGATCGATTGGTCAGGCCATGAGAATTTCCGGGGTAACGCCCGCAGACATTTCTGTTTTGCTGGTTCACCTTTATCGGGGTTGCGTTGATGGTCGGGAGGCTGGAGGAAGAGAGACGCTGGGAGCAAGAGTTGGTGCGGCGCAGCCGGCAAATGCGGATCCAGCTTTCTGAAGAGCAAGCCCATTCTTTTCGAATATATATGAATCACTTGCTGCTTTGGAATCCCCGGTCAGGACTGATATCCTCCAGGGACGAACATCGGGTGATGAGCAGACATTTTCTGGATTCTCTAAGTCTTTTTACAGTAATGGATATTCGAGATGGTGCGCGCATTTTGGATGTGGGTAGCGGGGGTGGGTTTCCTGGCCTTCCGCTGAAGATATGCCGCCCGGAGACATATCTGACCATTTTGGAACCAAAAGAAAAACGCTATTTTTTCCTAAAGAGTTTAGTGAAACTGTTAGGTTTAAAAGGGGTTAATCTATATTGTCAGCGAGCGCAAGATTTTAAACATGGGAGTTCGATGCACGAGGGATTTGACCTGGTGCTGGCCAGAGCCATTGGCGGCATGGAGAAGATGGTCAGCATCTGTTTTCCCTTTGTGCGCGAAGGAGGCATTTTTGTGGCTTACAAGGGACGGAGGGTAGGGGGAGAGGTGGCCGGGGTTGCCAAACAGATAGAGAGAGCTGGTGGGGAGCTTCAAGGAGCAGTGCCAGTGAAGATTCCTGGAGTTGAAGCGAGTAGATACCTGGTGTTGACAAGCAAACCTTGTCGAGAGAAGAGGGTTCGGTGAGGCAAATAATGGGCCGAATTATTGCTGTGGCAAATCAAAAAGGTGGAGTGGGGAAAACGACCACGGCAGTCAATCTGGCCGCCTGTTTGGCTGTGGTGGAAAAGCGGACGCTCCTGGTGGACATCGATCCGCAGGCAAACAGCACCAGCGGGCTGGGTTTCACATCGCAGGAGATAGAGAACAGCATCTACGAAATTTTAATTCAGGATAAGCCCATAAAGGAGGTCCTTTGCCCCACAAAGGTTCCATATCTAGATTTGATTCCATCCCATGTGCGACTGGTGGGCGCAGAGGTAGAATTGGTGAACGTCATCGCCAGGGAGAGAAAATTAGAGACCGCTCTGGAGCGAGTACGCCAGGAATATCAATATATCATAATAGATTGTCCCCCTTCGCTGGGACTGCTTACTGTGAACACGCTAACGGCGGCTGACACGGTGTTGATACCTATCCAGTGCGAATACTATGCCCTTGAGGGATTGGGTCAGCTGTTGAACACAATTCGCCTGGTTCAAAAGCATCTCAATCCCAACCTGAGAATTGAGGGGGTTTTGCTTACCATGTACGATAATCGCCTTAACCTCTCAAGGCAGGTAGCAGAAGAGACCCGGGAGTACTTCGACAAAAAGGTTTTTCGAACGATGATCAATCGAAATGTCCGGCTCGGTGAAGCGCCGAGCTTTGGAAAACCGATTATCCTCTACGACATCCTGTCTACGGGTGCCGAAAACTATATGGCCTTGGCCAGGGAAGTGATGTTAAATGGTTAGAAAAGTGTTGGGCAGGGGCATCGGTGCCATCATTTCCGACATGCCCCTGGTGTTAGACCGGAAGAAAAACCTTCTTATGGACATCGAGCTCGACAAGATCTCCGCAAATCCTAGTCAGCCCCGAGGTAACTTTGACCCTCAAGCGCTGGAAGAGCTGTCACGATCTATCGGCGAACGCGGGGTCCTGCAGCCGGTGGTCGTCAGGCAGACAGAAGAAGGTTTTCAGTTAATCATCGGAGAAAGAAGAACGAGAGCAGCCAAGATGGCTGGCAAGAAGAAGATCCCGGCCATAGTCCTGCATGTTTCCCAACAGCGAGAGATGCTTGAATTGGCTCTGGTGGAGAACCTGCAGCGGGAAGATTTGAATCCCATGGACGAAGCCAGAGCATACAATAAATTAATAGCGGATTGTGGTCTGACCCAGAAAGAAGTTTCGCAGAAAGTGGGTAAAGACCGAACCTCCGTGGCTAACGCCGTAAGATTATTGAAGTTACCCAAAGAAGTACAAAATTTCGTTGTGCAGGGAAGCATCTCCGCCGGCCATGCGCGGGCCCTGTTGGCCCTGGATGACCCGCGGGAACAGAGAGAGCTGGCTAAGAGGGTTGCGAAAGGTGATCTGTCCGTGAGGACCGTGGAACGCATGGTTCAGAAACGGAAGGGAGTAAGTAGACGAAAAAGGCCGCTCCGACAACCAATATCTCCAGAAATTAGAGAGTTAGAAGAGAAACTGCAGCGTATTTTTGGCACAGCTGTGAATATTGTCTGGCAGGGGAAAAAGGGAAGGCTGGAAATAGAATTTTACTCGAATGAGGACCTGGAGAGAATATTGGCTGTTATCGAGTTGACATAGTAGTCACCTTGAATGATAGGAACATGGCCTGGCATAGATGTCACCATGGCGATGAGCCAATTGAGTATATTTGTATTTAAAAGTAAAAAACTAATTTTGCATAAGATGACAAAAAACAGGCAAATGCGATGATACGAAAACGAAGAAAAAACTGATCCCCAAGGCCCTGGTTTTAAATGTTTTAACAGGCGTTTTAGATAATTCGGATGTTTTGAATATAAATGGGAATACTAGAGCAAACAACAGATTCGCTTGCGTTTCATCTGGATTTCGTGTGCCAGCAGGTTTCTTACCGATAGTCATAAGGAAACAGGTTGGTATTTGAAAAAAGATTTGACAAGGCATGAGAAATTGACATCTTGAGTTTGTTTTTAAACAAAGGGATTATGTGCAAGACGGAGGAATGAATGGGTGACGAGAAGGGCGCGTTAACTTTTATTATCATTCCAGAAAACGCATCGAAAACATACACTTTTCGTTTGAAACGTGGCTTGATCTATGTGTTTGGAGCAGTCTGTTTAGCTTTGTTTTGCATATTTGCCTATACGATGATCGTACAACAGGATTTGCGTTCGAATGCCCGGAAGGCTGAGAGACTGGAGGTGGAAAACAGCATGTTGCGGGAGAACGCGCAGAAGATAACTGTCTTGGAGCGCGAGCTTGCTCGTCTG
>CBDUWG010000274.1:0-3342 GCA_965370845.1 uncultured bacterium | reverse complement strand
AAGAAAGACTGATACTGGATTCTGGATACTGGATACTGGATTCTGGTTAAAGGCAAATACAATGCAAAGGAGGAGACTAGAGACTGGAGACTAGAGGAATTGATGGGAACCGGGGTTCGGAATTCGTAAAGGCATAGTTCACTTGCTTTTTCCATTTTGCATTTTTCATCTTGCATTTCAATTTTTGCTTGCTGCCTACCGCCGACTGCCTCCTGTTTCCTGCCGACTGCTTACTAGGAGCTATACCATGCATATCTACTGCGCCGGTCCCATACGTGGGGATCGATCATATTCATCATCTTATCGGGAGATTATCCGGCTGGTCGGTGAGTTGGGCCATATGCCCCTGACGGAGCTAAATCTGCAGCCGGAGGTTATCTTGACCACGGAGGACGAGAGCATCTATCTCCGCGATATGGACTGGCTTCATCAGGCCCATGCTATGATCGCCGAGGTGTCCGCTCCCAGCCTGGGAGTGGGGTACGAGATCGCCTATGCCCTGCACGCACGTAAGATTCCCGTGCTCTGTCTGGTGCATCGCTCCGCTGAAAATCTCTCGGCCATGATCACGGGAAATCCATTGCAGCTGTTGACCACTGAAAAGTACGGGAGTGTGGGGGAGATGGAGCAGAAGATCAGAAGATTTCTGAAGGATTTTGTTTCCGGGAATCAGTAAAAAGTGTGATTTTGGCGCAACAGGCAACACGTGTTTCACATCAATCCCGCCTACGCAGAAGCGAGACTAGCAGCAGAACAAAGACAACTCCATTGAGCATGGCCGCCCACAAACATGCCTGGAAGATGCCCAGCACGGGGATCAAGATAGCCCCGGCTAAAAACGCACCGCCGCACGCACCCAGCAGATCCATCCCGTAGATCAAGCCCGCTGTTCTGCCCACCTTTTCTTTATTTCCCAGACAGATCTTATTGGCCAGGGGAAACTGGAGCCCGCCGATAAATCCAGCGACTACCGGGAAGAAGGCGAAGGCGCTTCCCAGTCCTAAGCCGGCCAGCGGTCCTTTTTCAAGAGAAGCTAACCCTACCAGGACCAGGGAGAGCATCAGGGGATAGATGCAGACGGTTGCCTGTATCTTGAGGTAAGTGGCCAGGTCGTTCGCCAGGTGGTCCAGCTTTCTATTGATCACCCAGCTGCCCAGAACGAGGCCGATCATGAAAGAGGTCAAGATCAGACCCAGCTTATAGTAGACGTAGCCATACAGTACTTGAAAGCCGATGATGGTGACCACCTGGAAAAGGATCTCCGACAAACCGGTGGTAGTGATGGCCAGAACGACCGGTATTCTGGTATTCCCCATTCGTTTACTACAAACAACAGGGAGCAGGCCCAGCAGGATCAGGATGGGGATGATCAGGTGCCAGAAGCTCAGTTGGGATAAGGCCTGGATGAGCCTTCTGAAGCTTGACTGAAAATAGGTGCTCCACAGGACCATGTCGTAGAAGTAACCGACGGGCCGGAAATCCCGGTTCACCTGCACCCCGGAGGCGCCATCGATGACCTCCTGGAGATAGGCTACCCGCTCCGGGCTCATCCGGTCGGGCAAATAGTACTCCCGGACGAATTGAGTCTGGATGCCGCGGGCGCGCAGCCTGGCCATCAACGAATCGGGCTGCAGAGCGATGCCCGCCGGGCGGTTGGTGGCCAGGAAGTGATTTGTCTCTCCGGGCACGACGGCGATGTGAGCGAAGACCTGCCGCAGGGTTCTGTACAGGCAGCCTAAAAACTGCCCCTGCTCGGGGCTGATGTAGTTCTCCGCCGAGGAGACGCTGAGGGCCAGCAGACCATCGGGTGCCAGGATCTGTCTGGCCTCCTGGAAGAACTCCAGGGAGTAGAACCGGTTGATCAGCGCCGTGGATGGGTCGGGAAGGTCAACGATGATCACCTGGTAGCTTTCCCGGTTGCGCTTGACAAAAAGGCGGCCATCCATGTGCCAGATATTCACCCGCGAATCTTCCAGGAGAGCCTGTTCCTGAGGCGGGATGAAGGGCACAACTGTCTCGATGATCATGGGGTCCAGCTCCACGTAATCGACCGTGGAGACCGGGTGCTTGAGGATCTCCCGCAGAGTTCCGCCGATGCCACCGCCGACCAGCAGCACTCGCTGGGGATGGGGGTGTTCCAAGAGCGGAAAATGGGCTGCCTCCTCGGCGGCCATCACATCGCTAGTGGTGAACATCAACAGCCCATTTTCGTAGAAACTGTGCTGATCGCCCAGGGCGGTCACGGCGATGTTGCCGTAGATGGAGTTGTCGCTGTGAACCAGATCAAGGGGGTGCCACTGCAGCTTCGCCGAGAGGACATTAAGCCGCTTAGCTCCACCGCCCAACAGAGCTGCCAGCGTTGCTGCAAGCAGCAAGCCCACCAGGGTGATGGTGGCTGTGGGCCTCATCCTCCGTGGTTGGGAAATCTGGATGAACAAAGCGGCCAGGAGATTAAGTCCGCCAACCAAAAGGACGATCTGGAAGGGGTTCAGCACCTGGATGAGCAGGAAATTGAGGATCAGCCCTCCGATGCTGGCCCCCATAGCCTCCAGGATATAGACGTTGCCGATGCTCCTCACGGAGGTGCCGTAGAAGCTGGAAAAGATGCGGCAGCCCAGGGCGAAGAGAAAGCCCAGGATCAGGCACAGAGGGCTCAGAAATAAAAACGAGGAGATCAACATGGGGCCGAAGCCGATGATCTCCCCCGGAGAGGCCCCCCAGATAGCCCGGGCGTTGCGGGTGAGCACGAGAATGGCTGGCAGCAGGAAGAGAATGGCCACCTGGCAGAGGGTCAGGACCCGAATTTTGTTCTTCAGCCGATCTGCCAGGCTGCCCAATCCCCAGCTGCCCACGGCCACCCAGAACATCCATGCGGCCAGAATGGCTCCCAGGGAGAGCTCGTTGCCGTAGAAGACGACGATGAGCTCGCGCATCAGCAGCACCTGGCCCATCATGGCGGTGAGGCCGACGGTGGACAGGGCGAATATGAGTGATTTGCGCATGGGCAGGTGAGTGATTGTTTGAGTTGATGCGGACAGGAGTATGGTAATGCAGAGATGGTGGGGAGTCAAGTGGTAATTTGAGGGGAGGAGAGGCCTTGTTTTTTTGAAGGGGGAAGTGTCCCCCTCGCTGCAACCGGCGCGCGGCTTCGCCGCACCGGGGCGCTATCGGCGGCCGGGCCGCCGATGCCGTTTTCCTTCACGTCAAACGGCACGCGTCCCTCGCCGTTTTCCGCTACCCCCTCTGCGTTGGGATGAGAGTTTAGTGCTGATGAAGAGGATGGCGGATATAGATACTAAAACTCGAAGCTCGGGAACCGGGGAACGGGAACCGGGAATCGCG
>CBDUWG010000273.1:0-3357 GCA_965370845.1 uncultured bacterium | reverse complement strand
ATCCGGGGCCAGAACCGTCATGAATTGCAGACACACTTGCAGGAGAAAAATGTGGGCACCGCCCTCTACTATCCTTTAGCTCTACATTTACAGAAATGCTACCGGGATCTTAATCATCGGGAAGGAGATTTTCCGGAATCTGAGCAAGCCGCCAAACAAACTATCTCCATCCCCGTTTACCCGGAACTTAGCCGCCAGCAACAGGAATATGTGGTCGAGCAAATCACCGGTTTCTACCGGGCGTAACCCGAGGTCAGCGTATCGATGAAAATCGTCAGCATCGTGGGGGCCCGCCCCCAATTTATCAAATGCGCCCCCCTGAGCCGGCTTATCCGCAAAAAGCACCGGGAGGTGCTCATCCACACCGGCCAGCATTATGACGAGAACCTGTCCCAGATCTTCTTCGACCAGTTGAAGATACCCCGGCCGGACCACAACCTGCGGGTGGGCTCCGGGATTCATGGTGAGCAGACAGCCCAGATGCTCTGGCGGATAGAAGAGGTGTTGCTCAAGGAGAAACCCCGGGCTGTGCTGGTTTACGGAGACACCAACACCACCCTGGCCGGCGCCCTGGCGGCCGCCAAGCTCTGCATCCCGGTGGTTCACGTGGAGGCCGGTCTGAGGAGCTACAATCGCCGCATGCCCGAGGAGATCAACCGTATCCTGTCCGACCGGATATCCACGCTGCTTTTATGCCCCACCCAGACGGCCGTGGAAAACCTGGAAAAGGAGGGCATCTCCGAGGGGGTGCACAACACCGGCGACGTGATGTACGACGCGGTGCTGTACAACGCCCAAAAGGCGGAGGAGATCTCTCAGATCTTGGATCGCCTAAACCTGCGCCCGGGAGAGTATTACCTGGCCACCGTCCACCGGGCCGACAATACCGATGATCCCCGGAATCTGCGGAAAATCCTGGAAGTCCTCGGACACCTGGATCTGCCGACCATCTTTCCCATACATCCACGGACGCGCAAGGCACTGAAGGACCTGAAACTTGAACTCGATTCACCGGCGTCTCTCCTGCGGCTCATCGACCCGGTGAGCTATCTGGATATGCTCATCCTGGAGAAGATGGCCAGAAAGATCTTGACCGACTCGGGAGGAATACAAAAGGAGGCCTATTTTTTTGAGGTGCCCTGCATCACCCTGAGAGAGGAAACCGAGTGGGTGGAAACCCTCCGGGAAGGCTGGAACACGCTAACGGGAACAGATCCCCGGGCCATCGGCCGGGCCCTCCAGAAGGACACCCCCGGCGACTCCCGGTCAGATGTCTTTGGCGACGGCCACGCCGCCGAAAAAATGGCCGATCTGCTGGATCAGCTTTAGCCCCCTTTTCCCACACCCCGGGAGCTGGAATAATGAACAAGCAGGACTTGCTGGCATACTACCAGGCTCAGAAGGTGGACCGGGAGCGGATGTACACCAAACCTTTCCGGCGCTATCAGCAGAGACGCAGGCTGGAGGCGATCAGGATGGTGGCCGGGGAGGCTTACGGCCAGGGGAAAGGAGCCCGCGTCCTGGAAGTGGGCTGCGGGGATGGCTACGGCTCCTCTGTGGTGCTGGAAGGTCTGGACTACGCCCTGTTCGTCGGGCTGGACCTGTCGCCCGAGAAGCTCGATACTGCCCGCCAGGGCCTGAGGGCCAGCCGGGTGGTGTTGGGCGATGCCGAGGGGCTGCCCTTCTCCGATGAGGGCTTTGACCTGGCCTACTCCCTGGAGACCCTGGAGCACCTGATGGATCCGCGGAAAGCCCTGGCGGAAATAGCCCGCGTTCTCCGGCCGGGAGGCACCCTTTTTTTATCCGTGCCGGTGAGCTCGGGGCTTAACGCCGTCGTGTCGCGCGGGTGGATGAGAGTCCGGCACAGCGGAAAGTTCCGCGAGCACCTTCAGGTTTACACCACCAAAAGAATGTTGGGGCTGCTGCGACAGGCGGGTTTATGGCCCAGGGATCACCGATTCTGTGTCTTCAACTACCCCTGTTATGAGATCCTGACCCGTCTGATCCCCTACCAACTCTGGCGGCGTCTGGACGAGTGTCTCTCTCGATGGCCCCTGGGGTTCGTGGGGTTCAAATTTGGTTTCAGCTTTGGTCTGGGAAACGATTACCTGGTGGTCAGGGCGGAGAAAAAGAGGGCCACTGGTGGGAGTTAGGTTCTCGATAAAGGTCAAAGGTATGTTATTTAAAATCGGAACGGTTGCGATTATATTGGGCAGTGCTTCTTTGTGTACTCTGTTGAGCAATGTGTTTATCGCCAGAACTTTAAATAAAGCGGATATGGGACTGTTCTCCCTTATCGTATCCCTGGTCATGCTTTTCAGCGCCATCGCTCTCTTTGGTCGATCGAACGCTCTCGCCCGGTATTTCAGCAAACACGATCTCTCAGAATTTAACTGGAGAAAGGATCTTCGCCAGATTTGGCCTTTGAGCCTGCTTGTCATCGTAATCTTGGCACTGGGCAGCCAGCTCATATATCGGTTTCAGCATGGATACCTGGTGGTAATAACATTTTTCAGCCTGTTCTTTGTCGCCATTCAATTGGTCTCCGGAGGCATCATCCGACCTCAGAAGAAGTATAACTTGGCTATTTTTGTCCAAAAAGGATTCATCTTCATATTCATTATCTTGATGCTTTTACTAATTAAGTTTGATTTGGTAACTTTGAATCGGCTTCTGTTGTTGTACGGCATCAGCTTGGCTATTTTCGGCATTTATACAATTGGCTTCATTTCTAAAAAGATTTCCAATGGACCAGTCGATATTCCCAAAACTGTTCGTAAAGAAAGCCTGCTTTTCTGGGGAATCAACATCAGTCTCATCGCCATCAGGTTATTGGATAAGCTGTTTATCGGAAAATTTATGTCCTACGAAGATTTGGCCGTCTATGTGGCCATCTTCACGGTCATGGGGATCTATGATCTAGCCTCTGTGTCCTTAGGATTTGTCCTCCTTCCCCATTTCGGTGGAAAAAAGACTATCAATCTAACGAAGCATATCTCTCGAGCAGCAATCATCGCCGCTGCTATAAGCTGCCTTTATCTGATATGGGGAAAGAAAATCGTCCATCTCGTATACTCTGGGAAATATGATGAGGGCGTGCCAATCATAGTCTTCTTTGTTTTGGCAGGTGTCTGCAAAGTTCTGTATGCCATCCCGTCCAGCATGATCGGGGGCAGATTGGAAAAGAAAGCTTTGCAGCTCACCTTTTATCTCAACACAGCCAGCGTCCTTCTACACATCATTTTCCTGTTCTGGTTCATATCCATCTGGGGGCTTAAAGGCGCTGCTTTGGCTACAGCCGCCATCTGGTTCTTGAGAACTCTCCAAGGATACCTCATTGTGTTTCTGAACAGGGAG
>CBDUWG010000272.1:0-3373 GCA_965370845.1 uncultured bacterium | reverse complement strand
TTTTTCAGCTCCTGCTCTAACTGGTAACTGTCCGTAGAGGTACCCACATTTGCATTGACTTTTGTCCGCAGACCCTTGCCGATACCCATGGGACGAGCCAACTTGCGCTTGTTGTTTTTCAGAACTACGATCTGGCCGGCAGCTATCCCCTGAGCAACAGTCTCTGGGCTCAGGCCTTCGTCCTGGGCCACTTTGTGCACCTGCGGAGTGATCACTCCGGATCTGGCAGCACTCAATTGAGTCAACGGATACCTCCCTCTCAGGATGAACTGTCGTCTTTCTCGGAAACCCTTTCCGCACAGGCCGGAGAGGTGCTCGGTACCAAATTCTGGGACAGTTCCCACAGGGAGCTCACCTGAAAATCCGGATCGATCTGGCCAATATCCGGATGGGGAGCTCCGAAATTGTCTTCCAGCACGATATGCGCCGTCATCAACCCCAGCTTTCCTGCCGGTAGAATGTCATTATCCAAACGGTCACCCACCATCATCGCCTCCTCCGGCCGGCAGCCCGCCTCCCGAAGAACATGCTGATACAACCGCGGATCCGGCTTGGCATAACCCACTTCCTCGGAAACGCCGGAGACGGAGAAGAAACGGGCGATGCCATACTCCTTCAGCAGATCCTTAACCCGGACGATATTGTTGGAAAGGGTAGCCAGTTCATACCGGGCCGAGAGAATCTCCAGGGCCTGGAGCACACGGGGTCTGAGGATCTGTAAGCACCGGTACTGCTCATCCGAAAGGTTTTGTAAAACCGTCAAGTAGGCCTCCTGAGCCCGGCGATACTCCTCTTCTGTAGAGGCGAAATGCCGGATGATGTAGTCCAAAGTAGAAGAGGCTCCCTGGCGCCAGGCAAGATGCATAGTCTTCTGGAACCTCTGCTCAGTGGCCGGATGGCCCTGAACACACAAGATTTCTCGCAGCGCATCCGCCAGATAACGAAACAGGGGACCGTCATCCAAGATAGGACCGCCGATGTCGATGAAAATCCACCTCAAACCCATCACAAGGTGCCTCAAAAGTTATTGATCATTCTCGGTGCGGGACTTCCTCTTCTATCCATCGGCAGCCAGCTTATCCCGAACGGCGGTCAATTTCCCCTCGATGGTCAGCGGTTTATCCCGCCGATCGTCGATAACTAGTGTGGTGCTCACCCTCTGGGCGCCCATACGAAAGGGCACCTCGTGCATCTCTTTAACAGCCTCTAAAATACGATCCAGGTCTCCCTCTATGATCGTGGCCATAGGGGTTAGCTGATAGGCAAGATCCTCATATGTGGCCAAGACCCTCAGGCAATCAGCCACATATGAGCTGACGCTGGGCGTTTCCGTTCCCAGGGGAACGATGGTCACCTGACAGACGGGCATGGCTGACCTCCTGATCAGCTCCCTTCATGAATCTTGAGAAGAGCTCATGTAGCGGGAGAAAAGACGCCCCCATTCGGTATCCAAGATCCTGTCCACTCGCCGTTTGCCAACGATGTTATACCAATAGAGGTCATGATAAAGGCGAGAGGCGATATAGGACCAGCCAACGATAGGGCTACGCAACAGAATTTTTTCCAACGGCTTGAGCCAGCCATGATAGATAAGCTTCTGTCCCCGGCTGGCTAAAGTATTCTGGTTCCCATGAAACCCAAAATTCACCCCACAGAGATCCTCACCCACCACCTCAATCTGATCCGGATCTCCCACTCCCAATCCCCGTTCATGGGCCAGCCGAATGAAAGGAATGGATAGCGGATCGAAACCCATCATTTTGGCGGCCAATGCATCCAAGGCCACCCAATCGCCGCTGGCCAGGATGTAATTTTTGATGTGCGGAACCATGGCTCTCGGGCCCGGCCCATCTCCAGCGATGGTACCGTCCATCACGGCGAACAAACCAGGATGGATCTCCCGGGAGATGACCAGCAGATCTACAAGGGTCTCGTGAATAACGCTATGTGTCCAATGCCGGTGAGTATGCAGCAGACCACCAAAGGCATTCTTCATGGCCCCGGTGATGGTGGTGAAAACATGGGTCTTCATGGTGGGGAACTGAATAACGTCTTTGCCCAGGAGAAATTTGGGTATGAAAATACCCTGGGGATAGATCTTGTCCAGGACCAGCATCTCTCCCTTCGGCTGATAGCGAATCCACTCCGTATCGGGATCGTTGAGGTGGATCACTGGAAGGTGGTATTTCCTCTCAACAGCCCAGTGACCGTTGTTTCTCTCTCCCACTCGATCATCCACTACCACTGTTTTATTATGCGTGGCGAAGAGCCCCTGGGAAGGATGGCCTCCGGCGATCAACGCTTTGGCCACACCCTCCAGCTGCCATGGTGTAGTGGAGCAAGCCGGGTAGTAGTGATGCCAGGAGACATTGATCTTCAAACAGGTCTGGCGCTGGGGCGACAAGAACTTGTCCACCTGGGCCAGTTTCAAAAGCCGGCCGTAATCTTCTACCACAGTAGAAGGAGAAGTTTTCAGCACTGCTACTTTGGCCATCTCACTCCCTCAGATTCTCAAAATGCGGCCATGGCCTCCATCCCGAAGCGCGGCGGACACCATGGCCGTAATACATCCTCTCCGGCAAATCGCCCCGGAACTAACCCTCGTCCTTCTGCATCAAACCAGGTGATACAGCCTCAGGGCTCCTCAGACATGGAGAAAGGCGTGCAATCGGTCAAGATCTGGGAGAAGAACGTCTGATAAATCTGGTTGATCCCGGAAGACTCGATCAACACCGAGGTCTCGTTGTTACTGTCCAAGGCATAATAGCTCCAGTTTGTGGAGCCTACCACCGTTAGATCGTCATCCACCAGGATCAATTTGGTATGGGTGCTTACCTCGGGGTCATCCATGTACACCGTCACACCACCATCGGCCAGTAGCCGGCCGAATTTTTTATTTTTCTCGGCGTTGCTCCTATTCCAGCTGGAGTCGTCTAAAATGATCAGAACCTCAACCCCGCGCTGTTTCGCCGCCACCAAATCGTCCAGCAACACGTTGGTGTTGCTCCAGTGAGTGCCCGGCACATGCTCGATGTCGCCTGCGAATTCGGGTTTCTCAGTATAATGACTGGCGGAATACATCATCACCTTTATGGACTTTTCGGCTTCCTGGAAAAGCTGGTGAACTTCCGGAAAATAATCGCGGTTGCTCAGGATAATCACATTCTGGACGGCCTGTGGGGGAGCTTCTTCGCCGGTTTGCATGGAGCAGCCAGCGGACAGCAACAGCGCCAGCAGGCTTATCGTCAACCAGACACGCCTCATAGAAATATTCTCCCTTCTCAACAAGTAAGACAACGCCCCACCGGGTTGTCTACGGAGTAAAATCAACTCTGGAGCTGAGCCCCATGATATAGGCAGCCAGAAGTTTGCA
>CBDUWG010000271.1:0-3376 GCA_965370845.1 uncultured bacterium | reverse complement strand
AGACAGGGGTTGTGTGGTGAGCACGGGGAAGCTACAGGAAGGCAAGACTTACATAGGGCTCTTGCTCAACGAGGGGAAGAAATAGCGGTGCGCTCATCTCCAGCGAGAAGTGCAGGCGGGCACACGGCGGCTGACGCACCGAGATGAAAAATCGTATCGCCGGTGAGGAAAGGAGATGAAAGTGGATGAAACAACGGTAAGGCCTGAAAAAGGACAGAGGACCATCTGGTACATCGGCTGGGCCGTGCTATTCGGTCTCATCCTACCGGTGTGGTTGGTGCTGCTCCTGGTCCTGGGAGAGCCTGTTTTCGGTATGATCGCGGCTGCATGGATGATCATCTCGTTACCCTTCCTGTTTTGGATCCCGGCATATTTCAGATCCCTGGAATACTCGATCACCGGAGATGCAGTTAAGGGCAAAAAAGGTGTGTTCTGGAAAAAATTCGTCACCATGCCCTATCACAAGATCACCAACGTGGACATCACCCAGGGGCCGTTGCAGAGGAAGTTCAATGTGGGGACCATCCACTGCCAGACGGCCGGCGCCGGTGGCCAGCAGGGGGGTGTGGCGGAGCTGAAGATGGAGGGGATCCGGGTCCTGGAGGGAGTCAAGAACGCCATCATGGAGCGGGTCAGGGGGTCTTCGATGCTGGGGACTGGGACGACCGGGCCGAAGGTTGCGGCTGCGGGCGAGTCGGATACGTTAGGGCAGATGCTAAAAGAGCTGAGGGGGATTCGGGAGGTGCTGGAGCGTTGAGAGAGTTAAGAGAGTTGAGAGAGTTCTGAGAAAATGGCAGTGGCAATAGCAATGGCAATAAAAACCGAAGTCGGCAGTTCCCCAGATCCCGTTCCTCTCGCCTTTCATCCAGAATCCAGTATCCAGGATCGGTTCTTCCTTTCTCCAGTCTCCGCCTTTGAATTGTCTTAGCCTTTATCCAGGATCCAGGATCGAGGATCCAGGATCTGCCTTTCTCATCCAGGATCGGTTTTTTCTCCACGTACCACGTTCATAAAAGGTGGCGATGTCAGATGAAAAGATTGGTTGTGGTGTTGTTCATGGGAGCCATGATTCTTCTCCCCTCCTGCTCCAAGGACAAGCCCACCTCCCCCAAAGGGGATGATTACAAGCTGATCGAGTCTGGAACCATCGGCTCCGGGGGTGGGACCTTCGGGAACGAGGATTTCTCCTTGACAGTTCCGCCGGGAGCTGTCAGCGCCGACGCGCAGCTGGAACTGTACGTGTCTTCCGATGACCAGCCCTACGATGAATACGGGGTGTCGAACACCTTCCGGCTGGAGGGGCTTCCGGTCGATTATTCCCAGCCGCTGGAGGTGCGCGTCAAATACCGGGGGACGCTCTCCGAGGAGAGCTTTGTCGTCGTGGGCGAAAAGGTTCTCTATGTTGATACCGGAGAGGCGGATCTCCTTTTTTCGCACTATCCAGCAACCGACTCCTCGGGATACCTGGTCGGCCAGCTGCCCTCTCCGGATGATGGGAGCTGGAGCTCGCCAGGAGGGCATTCTCTATACGCTGCGCACACGGATCCCGGTGAGGATGTGATCCTGTTCTTTCTGGGGGTGACGGATTTTAAAAGGGGCATCACCAGGCCGGGGGGGCATTTCATCATCGACTACCCCAGGATGTACCACGACGTCGTGGTCAAGATCGGGACATACCTGGAGGCCGCCTATGACACCTGTCTGGCAATGGGTTTCAGCTATCCGGCCGCCAAAAAGTGGCCCCAGCACGTCCTGGTTCGGGTCTTGCATCATACCTACTGGCACGCCCGGTTCCATCCATTTCACTATCAGTATCACCCACAGCACCTGCCCATCCTGTCGAGTCATGCGGAGAAGATAGAGTTCAACGGGCGGCTGGTCCTGGAGGGGGAGCTTCCCGGTCTGCGCCTGGCCGCCGGAAGGACCTTTTTCGGCCTGGCCCTGTACATGCATCATTCGCAGTACCCCATGATTAAGGGAATGCATGAACTTAAGGAGGAGTGGTTGAACTGGGCCGTCATGCTGTGGGCGGAGGAGAAATTCACCGACACGCCGAACCATGTCCCTGAAAGGTTTGAGCGTTATGACGATTTCAAAATGAGTCCGTTTCAAGGCATGCATTTTGACCAGGTGGGATATTCTGGTACGCGGAATCCGAGGTTCCATGGCTGGGGCATGTCCCCTGTGGTCTGGTACCTGACCGACCGCTTCGGCGAACAGATACTGGTTTCCATCTACCAGGACATCTCCGCCGGCAAGCACCCCGTGGAGGCCATCATCGACGCCATCGATGTGTATCCCAACCAGTGGTGGCCCGAGTTCTTCCGGCGGTACGTCAGCGGCGAGATCTACGGCGTCGGCAGCGACCTTTTTACCCGCAGCGATAACATCATGGATACCTTCAACACCAGGACGACCACATCGGAGACCTTTCCGGCCTATTATCGGGATCTGTCCGTCCAGATATATCGCGTCGCTCTGGACACCACCGGGATGGCCAGGGACGCCAAACTCCGCTTCAAGCTCAGCCACCCGGGGATCGCTGCGGACGACCTCAAGGTGATCCTGTTCAAGCTGAGATCCGGTACCCTGGAGTATTTCACGCAGGGCGAGGGATTGCTCATCCCCAATGTCAAGGATCTTGCCTCCCAGGGGTACGATCTGCTGGTCGTGGCGGTCAACAGCAGTTTCCATCTGCCCGATTACACCGAGTTGTCGACCATCACCCTGGAGATCGGGTTCGAGGAACAGGAGCACGATTATAACAGGTGCAGTGTCTATGTGAACGTCATCGGTCACGGGGAGAACAGCGATGGGGACACCTGGGAGAATGTGTGTTCAAGCGAGTGGCATGCGCGGGGCAGTTACTCCGACAATACCTTCACCGGCAACCTGATCCCGGAGTTCCACGGCAGCGCGGCCATCGGCGGCGTCTTCGCGACCGTCGATCCCGCGGCACAGAAGATCAGCGATCTGGAAGCCTCCTTCAGCGTGACTTCCTTCGGCATCACCTATACGGAAAATCTCGATGCCGAGGACATTCCCCAATGGGGTCCCATCGAGGGCCTGCCGGGAATCGAATACCGGGTCGACGGGCCGGAGACGGAGAGCTATATCACCTATCTTGAAGACCGTGTCGTGTACACCGGCGGCTGGTGGTCGGGCGTGATCAACGAGTTCCATTGTGATCAGAGCAGCTATGTGGTTGTTCAATTGTATTACGTCGACGAATGAGAGATTTTTCTAGTAAGCAGTAGGCAGCAAGCAGATCAAAAAATGTAGCGTCCTCACTCCTGTGAGGACGGCCTTTTTCTTTATCCAGAATCCAGAATCGGTTTTTCCTGTTAACGATTCTCGAATCTCGAGTCTCTGCTTT
>CBDUWG010000270.1:0-3411 GCA_965370845.1 uncultured bacterium | reverse complement strand
ATCCAGGATCAAGGATCGGGTTTTCTTTCCAGCATCCAGCATCATTTCATCAAAATACCCACACATTCTTGCCACGAGCCAAACTTTTATAGAGAGCGAATATACGCCCATCTTCTTGCCGAACAGAGCCCATCGGCGTATCCTTCATTACCCTTTTTCCGGCCGGAAAATGTGCTTGACTTTAAAGGTGTAGTTGCTATATTTAGTGGCTATGGTCAGGCCTACAACAGTCGGACGGTTATTGGCCTTTCAATGGACATCGAACGTCCCGCTTCCCAGCAATTTAGAGATGCCGAAGATCATTCCCGGGGAGCTTCAACGGCCGTTTCGAAAATGATATTCTGGACGTGGGGCAGTAGCTCAGTTTGGGAGAGCGCATCCCTCGCACGGATGAGGTCGGCGGTTCGATCCCGCTCTGCTCCACTTTTTTTGCACAGGACCCCTGAGATCGTCAGCAGCGTTACAGTCCCGGAGATGGCTCAGTGGCCTGTAAATCCCGTACCAGCCTGAAAATTGCAGAAGGTCGTGCTAGATGGGGAGCTAGCGGTGCCCTATTCCCGCAATCCGCTATAGCGGGGTCGAATTCCCACCCGAGGTTCTTTCTCCCCTTGGCGGGTTTGAATAAGTGGTGTTGATGATCAGGTCCTGCGCAACGGGAGCTTGCCCAATCCCGTCAGGACCGGAAGGTAGCAGCGGTAAGCAAACCCTCCCGGGTGCCGCAGGAGCGCTTGGTTGGAGCTAACTGTTCCAGCTCTCCCTGGGGCGAAGGATCGACGGTGGGTGCACGACCTTTTTTAAAACAAAGGATTCAAGGAGCCAAGGGTTCGAGGGTCCGAGTGCCCCCCAACCACCTCCTCTGGAGATTGTCAGTCATTGAATGGCTTTTTTTACGTTAACCCTTGAATCCCCGAATCCTGGAATCCTATCTTTTTATCCAGCGGAGTCACCACATGACTTACCGGGTTATGGCCCTCAGATGGCGCCCACAGAGTTTCGATGAGGTCATCGGTCAGGATCACGTGACCAAAACTCTGCAAAACGCCATTAGCTCCAAGCGCATCGGTCACGCCTACCTGTTCTCCGGTCCCCGGGGGGTGGGCAAGACCACCGTGGCCCGCATCCTGGCCAAGGCGCTCAACTGCCAGGAGGGACCCACGCCGACGCCCTGCAATAAATGTACGCTTTGTCAGGAGATCACCGAAGATCGCAGCATGGATGTTCTGGAGATCGACGGTGCTTCAAACACACACCTGGAAGACATCAAAAAAATACTGGAAAGCGTCAAGTACGCGCCTACTCATGCACGGCATAAGGTCTATATCATCGACGAAGTTCACATGCTCTCTAAACACGCCTTCAACGCCTTGCTGAAAACCTTAGAGGAGCCCCCCAGCCACGTGGTCTTCATCTTCGCCACCACCGAGCCGTGGAAGATCCCCCTGACCATCCACTCCCGCTGTCAGCGCTTCGACTTCCGGCGCATCTCCAGCAAACAGATCGCAGATCGCTTGGCCCACATCGCCGGGCAGGAGAAGATCCAGGTAGACGATGGTGCCCTGGCGCTCATCGCCAAAAAAGCCGAGGGCAGCATGCGCGACAGCCAGAGCCTCCTGGATCAGGTTCTCTCCAGTGGCGACCAGAAGATCACCGAGAAGCTGATCTCCGAGGTCCTGGGCTTAGCCACCCGGGATCTGTTCTTCCAGCTCACCGACTCGGTGCGCGCCGGGAACTCGAAGAAAGCCCTCGACCTGGTGGCCACCGTGGAGGAACAGGGCTGGGATTTGGAGGATTTCGCGGATGGCCTCCTGGATCACCTGCGATACCTTCTGTTGGTGAAGATCGATCCCCAGACCCCCGAGCTTGTGGGCCTCTCCCAGGACGACCAGAAGAGATACAAAGAGCAGGGAGCCGGGATAGAGGAGGAGGATCTGCTGCGCATGACCGCTCTGGTCTCGGAGACGGTCAACGACCTGAAGTACAGCAGACGGCCCAGGTTTCTGTTAGAAATGCTGGTCGTCAAGCTGGCCAAAATGGAGACTACCGTCCAGCTGAAGGAGCTGGTGCAGGATCTGAACCGGGTGCTGGGAAAAGAGGTTCGGACAGATTCCCCGCCGAAGATCCACCAGCAACCGACTGTCCAGGAGCCCCCCTCCGCAAAACCGGCACCACCCTCGCCAGAACCCACCGCAGAGACCGGCGACCTCTGGAATCAAATGCTGAGCCAGGTCAACAAAAAGAAACCCTTTTTAGGAGCCATCTTGCAACACGGCCAGCTGGGCGAGATGGAGGACAAAGTTCTGACCATTGCCTTCCCCAAATCCTGCAATTTCCACCGGGAACGCGCTCAGACGAAGGAAAACCGGCAAGTCATCGAGGGAGAGGTGGCCACCATTTTAGGAAAAGATATGCGCATCAGGTTCACCCTGGCCGATCTCCCCGAACCATCAATAAAACCCATGGCAGCAGCGGAACCCTCTGCTCAAAAACCCTCTGTGGAGAAGGTGGTGAAGGCCGAGCCTATCGTGGGCATGATCTTGGAAACCATGGACGGAGAGCTCATTGAGTAAGGAAAGGGAACGGATATGTCCAACTCGCTGAACGCAATGCTCAAACAAGCCCAGCAACTCCAGAAACGGATGGAACAGCTTCAGGAAGAACTGGAAGAGAAACGGGTGGAGGGTACCTCCGGGGGAGGCATGGTCACCGTGGTGGTCAATGGCAAACAGGACCTCATCGACGTCAAGATCGATCCGGAGGTGGTCAACCCTGATGATGTGGAAATTCTGGAAGATCTTATTGTGGCCGCCACAAACCAGGCTCGGGAAAGGGCCCGGGAGATGGCCCAGGAAGCAATGAGCAAGATCACTGGGGGGCTGATGCCTCAAGGTCTGGCCGGTCTGAATATCCCCGGCCAACTCTAAAACTTGCCGGTTCCCTTTCCGGGGTGTCCGGCCCAACGATGATATTTAGATGTTTAAAACTTCCGAATCCATATCCCGGCTCATGGATGAGCTGGCCAAGATGCCTGGAATCGGGCCCAAGACGGCCCAGAGGCTTGCCTTTTACATCTTGAAGATCCCCGCCCAGGAGGCTCTCTCCCTGGCTGCTGCCATCCAGGATGTCAAGGAGAAGGTCCGCTACTGCTCCACCTGCTTTAACCTCACCGAGGAGGACCCCTGTGCCATCTGCCGGGATGCGACCAGAGACTCGGCGACCATCTGTGTGGTGGAGGAGGCCAACGACCTTTTGGCCCTGGAGAAAACCAGCGAGTACCGCGGGCTCTATCACGTTCTAGGGGGAGCTCTTTCCCCCCTGGACGGCATCGGTCCCGACGATCTGCACATCAATGAGCTGCTGGATCGTCTGCCCCAGGGAATCAAGGAAGTAATTTTGGCCACAAACCCCAACGTG
>CBDUWG010000269.1:0-3419 GCA_965370845.1 uncultured bacterium | reverse complement strand
CTCGGCGGGATTTGCCGGGATCAGAAAGAAGATGACGAAGGTGGCCAGAGAGACGCCCACCAGCAGAAGGACAACCCATATCAAACGGCGCATAAAATAAGTGGTCATGTTTTAAACCTAAAAATTGGGAGAGTTGAGGGAGTTGAGAGAGAACATAAAGAACTCGGAACTCGGAGCGCGGAACTCGGAACTATTCGAGCGCGGAGTTCGGAACTCGGAACGCGGAACTGAAAAAACCACAATCAGAACAAAAGGGAAGTGGGGTTGCACTCCGCACTCCGAGCTCCCAGCTCCGAGTTCAAGATGCTCCGCACTCCAAGCTCTCTAAACTAAATTCACGGACATGGCAAGGCACTTATTTCAAACGCGGATCCAGAGCATCTCGAAGTCCATCGCCGAGAAGGTTGAAGGCCAGCACGGTGAACAGGATAGCCAGGCCCGGGAAGACGGTGATCCACCAGGCCACGTTGTAATAGGACATCCCCTCGCGGATCATGTTGCCCCAGCTGGGGGTGGGCGGTTGGACACCCAGGCCCAGGAAACTCAGGGCTGTTTCGAAAAGAATGTTGCCGGCGACGGCCAGGGTGGCGTAGACGATGAGCGGGGCCATCAGGTTGGGTAAGATCACCCGGAACATGATATGCAGGTCTCCGGCTCCCAGGGCCCGGGCCGCTTCCACGAACTCTCGTTTCCGCAGAGTGAGCACCTGGCCGCGGACGATGCGCCCGATGTAGGTCCAGTTGACGAAACCGATGATCAGAACGACCACTAACAGACTGCTGGTTTGCATGGCCGAGGCCAGGGCGATGGCCAAAAGCAGTATGGGAAAGGCCATCATCAGCTCCATGAGACGGGAGAGGGTTGCGTCGACAGGTCCTCCATAATAGGCGGCCACGGTGCCCCAGACCAGGCCAATGATCAGGGAAACCGCGGTGGCCAGCAGGGCCACCAATAGAGAAACTCTCCCTCCGTAGATCACCCGGCTGAGCACATCCCGGCCGGTGAGGTCGGCTCCGAAGAGGAAGACCCTGTTGGGACCCACCGGCAGGCCGTCATCGTCCACCACATCGATGAGTTTATCCCCCACGGTGATCTTGTCCATCATGTGCTGCTGAAAAGGAGAATGCCGGGTGCCGTATTTGACCACCAATGGGGCGGCCGAGGCCAGGGCGATGAACAGGAGGATCAGGAGCCCGCCGGCGATGGCCAGGCGGTCACGGCGAAAGCGTTGCCAGGCCTGTTGCCGGAAGCTCGCGGTCGGCTCGATGGCCCTGAAGGAGGAGGAATTGTCCGCAGTTGAGCTCATCTTTCTCTTTTCTCTTTGAGGTACAGACAGGTCAACATGGTTCCAGCGCTGGGATGATACAGATATCCGCCCAGCCGGCGGCTGATGAAGGCATGATTTGTGTAATGAAGATAGGGCACAATGGGGGCGTCGGCGGTGATTATCCGATCCAGCCGTCGCCAGTTTTCAGTTCTGGCCTGGGGGTCCATCAGCTTCAAGGTCTGTTCGATGAGATTATTGACCCGCGGGTTATCGTAGTGGGAAACGTTGTTATTGCGCACCGGGGTGATCCGCCGGCCGTTGAACAGCACATCGATGAAATTGGAGGGATCAGGATAGTCCTGATACCAGCCGGAGGCGCCCATGGGCACCTGCTCGGCGGGCCTGCCGATGAGCTGGTAGTAAACGGAGGAGTCAAAGAGCTTGATGGTGGTCATGATGCCCACCTGTCTGAGCTGGGCCTGGATCACCTCGGCCAAACGCGGCATTGGATCGACATTCGTGGCATAAAAATCGGTCTTGAAACCTTCCGCATAGCCGGCTTCAGCAAGCAATGCCCGGGCCTTTTCTAAATTCGGGCCCGGGTATAAAGTCAGAGCTTGGAAGGCAGGAAACTCCGGCGGTATGATCTCGTTGGCGATGATCCCCTGAGCGGACCAGACCTTTAAGAGGGCTCTTTTGTCGATGGCATAGCAGACGGCCTGGCGCACCCTGAGGTCATCGAAGGGTTTCACCCGCAGGTTCATGAAGATGTAATACAGTGAGCCACTGGGGGTGATCTTGACCCGGTCTTTGTAACGCGGGTCTCGTTTTAGACGGGGCAGTTCAGAAGGTGGGATGACGTCCAGAGAAAGGTCGGCCTGTCCCTTTTTGATCTTGGCAATGGCGTTGAGGGTATTGCCTCCCAACTGGATCTCCAGGGTGTCGGCGTAGCCCTCCTGGCCCGTGTAGTTGGGATTGCGCACCAGGATGATGCGCCGCCGGGGGATGTACTCGGCGATCGTGTAGGGGCCGGTGGCCACGTGATGCTGCGAGTAATCCTGGGGATGTTTCTCGGCCACCTCCCGGGGCACGACATAGGCGAAGGGCATGGCCAGCTTGTTCAGAAACAGGGCGTCAGGCTCCAGCAGGCGAAATGTCAGGGTGTCTCCGCAGACATGAACGCCGCTGATATGATCGGTCTCTCCCCGGCTCATCTGCAGAGCGCCGGCGACGTTCATGTAAAAGCCAATGCCCGGCGAGTTCACAGCCACCAGACGCTCCATGGAGTACTTGAAGTCGGCGGCCGTCACCTCGCGGTTCACCGGCGATCCGAAATGAATCCCTTTCTTCACCACAAAGGTATATCGCCGGCCGTCGGGGGAAATGTCCGGCATTTTCGAGGCCAGGTCAGGGACAAGCTGCATTCCCTCAGCCCCGCCGGCTTTGACATAGGCCAACAGACCATTGTTCACCGCCGGCAGTATTTCCCAGGAGGTGGTTAGATAAGCCAGCCCGGGGTCCAGATAGTCGGGGCCGTTTTGGGAGAGGAGGATGATCTTGCCGCCCCGCCGGGGGATGCCGTCCATCGAGGCTGCCTGAGGTTTTTCGGTGGTCTGTTCGCTTGAGCGACAGGCCAGCAGCAGGCAGATGATGGCCAGGGTGAGGGGGCGTTTGGAAACCAAAAGTTGCTCCTTGGGGGAATATTGAACAGATCCGATAAAACTCGTGGTAGACGAAGTGCTACCTGAGGTGGCTGTGTCCGTCCAGAGGAGCTTTCATCCACAGATCATAGCCGTCCTCTGGCAAGAGTTGCAAATTGTTCATCTCGTAGTCATTCTGGTTGAGTTGGTATTTTTCGTAAAAGCCATTCTCGAACTCATACACCTCTCCGGTGTGCGAGTCGTAGAGCCGTTCCCTGCCCAGGATGGCATCGCTTGTTTTTTCAGAGATGATATCGTCCGTTCTGTTTCGATTTTCCCAGCCCTGCGTGATGATATCGGCAGTTTCGCTCAAAGTTTTTCCCGCTTTCAGGATGCCTGCATAGGCACTTTCCTGCTGCCGCAAGCAATCGTTCACATATGATTGACTGATGGTGAAGCTCTGCACTGATTTGATCAGGGTGCTTTCGATATCCTGAAAATCTCTTTTTGAA
>CBDUWG010000268.1:0-3437 GCA_965370845.1 uncultured bacterium | reverse complement strand
ACTATTCCTCTCCCATCTCGATCACCTCGAGTCTCACCCTGGCCGTTCCCGGTCCCACCATGCCGATCTTCCTGGCCGCACCATAGGAGAGATCGATGATCCGGCCTTTGACGAAGGGGCCCCGGTCATTGATGCGCACCGTCACTTTCTTGCCGTTGTCCAGGTTGGTGACCAGCACCCGGGTGTTGAAGGGCAGGGCCCGGTGGGCGGCGGTCATGGCGTACATGTCGTAGATCTCACCGTTGGATGTTTTGCGGCCGTGGAAATCCTCACCGTAGTAAGAGGCCACACCCTCCTGTAATCGCCTTAAACTCCCCGGCAAGCTCTCCTTCTGCGGGCGATCAGATCTGGTGTACCGCGGCGAGGAGGCACAGCTCACAAAAACCAGGACCATTGCTACTATCAGAATGCGCTCAATGGGATAGTTTCTCATCCGCTCACCTCAGCAACACCAGCTTGCTGGTCTGCCGGGCCCCTCCCGCCTGCAGCTGGCAAAAGTAGATCCCCGACGTCACCGGGAGACCCCGATGGTCCCGGCCATCCCAGTGGACCAGGTGAAACCCGGCACTTTGCTGTTGATCCACCAGCGTGCGGATCTCCTGTCCCAGAACGTTGAAGATGCTGAGAGTGACCCGCTCCGCTTGCGCATTGGAAAGGGTGTAGGCGATGATGGTGACATCGTTGAAGGGATTGGGACGATTCTGGAACAGGCAGAACCCTCCGGGGACAGCAACCTCTAGCCCCTCAGTGACTCCCGTGGCCACCACCAGCTGGAAATCCTGATCCGTGGCCGGAGGACTTCCCCAGGAGAAAGTCTGTTCACGCAGGGAGGGGTCGCTGGCATATCCCCCTTCATAAGCGCCGATGAGCCAGGTCCCCAAGGAGATATCGCCGAACTCATAATATCCGCTGGCATTCGTCTCGGCGAAGCTCCACCCCAGGGGGGAATCCTGCTCATCATTGTAAATAACCACGTAGACACCAGGGGCGGGATCGCCGCCGGCCTGGTAGGTCACCGTGCCGGAAATGGAGATGGGCCCGCCGCCGCTGGGCTCGATGATGAAATCCTTATCTGTGACGGTGGAATCGGAAGAGACGTTCACAAAAAGATAGGCCTGGTTGGGCGGATAGACTACATCATACCCCTCCAGATGGGCGGTGATCATGTACTGGGCCGGAAGCACCGCCAGAGAGTAGCTTCCGTCCGCATCGGTGGTCGCGGAATAGTGATAGCCGGCAATACAAAAGGCACTGACTGTCACTCCGCTGGCCCCCCCGCCGGCCTGAAAGGTCACCGTGCCCTCTATATGGCTGGTGGGATGCCCCAGGGAGAAATTCTTGCCCTCCACCGTGGCCCCATGGTCCACCACCACTCCCGTATAGCTGGCTGGTATGGAGGCATACCCCTGTGGAAGAAAGAAGGGGCATATCGTGTAAGTTCCCGGTGAAACGCCGATGCGATAGAAACCGTCGGCCTGGGTCCAGCCGACAGACATGTCCTCCTCCTCCATGGCCACCATCATGATGCCGGGCACCGGATTGCCGCCCGAGCTGTCCACCGTGCCGGTGATGTATGCTGGGAAAGGGCTCAGGGCAAAGTCCACCACCGCGGAATCCAGGGCGAGGACGGAGATCATCTGGCTGTCCGCGGGGGCATAGTAATTTCCCAGATCCCATGCATATACGATCCAGTCCCCGGCCTCTACGTCGAGCTCATATCTACCCTGCTCATCGGTGAGGGAGGCTCTTTGATCGTCAAGGGTGGTCTCATAAGCGATGACCACCATGCTGTCCAGAGGCGCCGCCGTACCGGCGTCAGTGACCGTGCCGCCGATATACGGGCGGCCGGGGGTGGGAGGAGTGACCCTCAAAATGGCCTGGGCCACAGAGTGATCCTGGTCGGTGATCTTGACCAGGAATTGCATGGGAACGGTTGAGAAGCTGTAGTCCTCCTTTAACAGCTCGAGGTGGTGAAGCAAGAGGCCGTTGACCTGGCCGTCATCATCCCCGGGAATCTCATCCCCCTCCGCGTTCTCCAGGGTGGGAATACCGTCGTTGATGTAAGCGAACTGGACTATGGTCTCCTGGCCATCCACGACACCATTCCCGTTCAGGTCCAGATAGATCTCGGCGATGAGCCTGTTGCCCGCCTGAGCATAGTCGGCGGTCACGTCCACCGTGTCGGGCACCTGAACCTCCAAAAAGGATTGACCATCCACATAGACGTAACTTACGGCAAGGGCCGTTTCCCCAGAAAATCCCACTGCCAGGGAAATGACCAAGAAGATCCACAGAAAAGCGGCGAACTTCCTATAAGTCCTCATCGGGCTCCCTCCTCCTTATAAGGTGATAAGTGAATAGCATCTTTCATCGGATTTCATGCGCATCGTTCTCCAGCACCATTTTCCCCACCAGCTCCCGGATCTCACTCAGCCCCCGCTGGGCACAGGCCTTTTCCAGCCCATGGATGATGTTCAGGGGGGCATGGGGATCCACAAAATTGGCGGTACCCACCTGCACTGCGCAGGCCCCGGCCAGAATGAACTCCACAGCATCCTCGGCGGTCATAATTCCCCCCACGCCGATGACCGGCAGGGAGACCCTCTGGGCCACCTTCCAGACCATGGCCAGGGCCACCGGCTTGATGGCCGGTCCGGACAGCCCCCCCACGACGGTGGAGAGCAGCGGCCTGTGCGTCTGCACATCTATGGCCATGCCCAGCAGTGTATTGACCAGGGAAACGGCCTCTACCCCGGCATCGGCGGCACTCTGGGCGATGGCGGCGATATCCGTAACATTGGGGCTGAGCTTGGCGATGAGCAACCGCCCGGTGGCCTTTCTGACCGCCGAAAGCAGACGGAACGCCTTCCGCGGATCAGAGCCGAGGGCCATCCCGCCCTCTTTTACGTTGGGACAGGAGATGTTGATCTCCAGCGCTTCGATGCCTGGCTGTCCCTCCAGCCTTTTGACCACCTGCACACACTCATCGGTGTTGCTCCCGGCCACATTGACGATCACCGCCGTCTTCAGGGACTGAAGAAAAGGAAGCTTCTCCCTGACGAAGACATCCACCCCAACATTGGCCAGACCGATGGCATTGAGCATCCCACAGCGGGTCTCGGCCACCCGCGGAGGCGGATTGCCCTCACGGGGGTGCAGGGTCACCGCCTTGGTGATCAGCCCGCCCAGCAGGTTAGGATCTAAGAAATCTCTGTACTCCTGGCCCCAGCCATAGGTCCCCGAGGCCACCAGGACGGGGTTTTTTAGACGCAAACTTGCCAGTTGAACGGACAGATCGACCTTCAAAATCTCCTCCACATAGCCCACTGATGTTGGGCGCACATCCCCGCTGAAGAACCAGGTCCGGTCATCCCCCCGAACCACGTCCATTTTACACCTTCTGTGTCCCGATGTCAAGGATTACCGGAAGAAGCCTG
>CBDUWG010000267.1:0-3445 GCA_965370845.1 uncultured bacterium | reverse complement strand
CAGCCACCTGGGCCACTACCTGCTCCACCATACCCGGCCCGTTTTGATGCAGGCAGACGAGCAAAAGCTTGATGTCTTTGGCAAAGCACTGCCTGGTGATGGTATAAGACATGGGATGAAGCTCAGCCAGAGATGCGGGATCATAATCCACCCCGATCATCAACACCTCTTCCGGCACCAGGCTCTCCACAAAATCATATACACTTCTGGTCTCCGGGGTGACGTAGAGTGGGACCGCAAAAGGCCAGATCGCAGTTACCACTACCACCACCCCTATTACCAGATAGACCCAGCGTCTATCCAGACTCATCATCTTTTCATAAAAGGTCATTCCTCCTCCTCAATCTCTTCCCATATAGCCTCTCTCAATTCCTAACATGATCTTCAGAGCAGTCGCAGTCGCTCCCAAACCCACACCTAACCAGAAAGCTCTCTTGGCTGCCATGTTTGGCACCGTCAATATGAAGTTGACCATCCACTGATTAACCTCCGACAGGGGACCCAAGGGAATCAGCCTCAACATGATTATTATCGCCGACACCAGGAGTATGGTGGCCAGGACGGTGCGGGCTCTAAAAGCCCGGTAGGCGGCAGAGGCGATATAGAAGGCCAACAGCGAGAACATGGCCGCCTGTATGGGAATGTAGATGTACTCAAAAATGTCCATGAAAAGGGTGCCGTATTTTAGGCTATCCTGATAGTGTGGAACTAAGCCTACGAACATCATGAAGAATAGCCCGACTAAGGCTACCAGGCTGTATCCCCAACCCTCTGCTTTTCTCCGCACTTTGGTGACCATCATGTTGGTCAGGCTGTACAAACCCAAAAGCATGGCAAAACAACCGATCACCATGGTCCAATCCAAAGCCCACTCGTACAACGTTTCAAACTCTTCCAGGGGGATAAAGTACTGAATCAACATGAAGAAGCCGACACCGGCAACGACGGCTATAGGTAGTGTTCTGCGCATCTTTTTCTCCTGATTACAGCTGTATACTAAACAAGTTCAAGAAAAACTGGAAATTAAAAGTGGCCGCCAGAGCACCCAGGATTAAAGCGATCATCACCACGGCCTTTCCCCAGTCCTGACCTTTCAAGGTTCCCAGAAGAGTCGGTTCTTTCCCCAGATAGGCCGAGGCCGCATAAAGCTCCTCCCCGATCAGGGTGTAATCCGTAGCTGCCACGAAGAAGGGAATCTGAGCGATCTCATCCGTGCCTGAAATCTGGATAGAGCCGGCCAGGGAACCGGTCTCGGCTAAAAGCAGCGACTCGGCGTAGAACTTCCCCAGGTAGAAATTGGTGGCCGGCTTTTCCCTGAGCATTATCCCATTTACCCCGGCCACATAAGCGAACTGCATGGAGGTCAGATAATATATGTTCTCCTCTTTATACTGATCCGGCCTGCCTGCTTCCAAATAGGCCGATCTTACCGTCTCCTGTGCCACCGCCATAACTATGGGATCACAACAGGGAATCAAAATCGGAGTTTGATAATCCGCCACCTTTTTAGCTACTCTGCTCAAAATGGTAAAGGAGGCTATGGTGGCTATCATATCCGCGCTGCCCAACCCTAAAATATATAGAATTGGTTTGCCCATCTCCGTGGCTCTGCCAATGGCCTCATCCACCGCCTCGATCCCGGCTAATGGACGAATGTAGAGCTCTTTTCCCCTTCGGGCCAGGGTGATAAAGAAAAGCGCAAAAGCCGAGAAGGCAATCACCGCCACTACCACCGGGGTTTTGCCGGTATGATACCACTGTCCGAATGCATGAGCCGGGGCGGAGACCTCCGAATCGGAGTAAATCCCGTCGCTTCTGGCCCTGACCTTATAGTAGAAATCTGTGTGCGGAGGCAGATAGTTGGCGTCCTGTTTTTCTTTAGCCCCTTTGTCCTCATATACGCTCTCCCCTGCCGGCGCCAGTCCTCTCACCTCGAATTCGCCATCCGGGGAATCAGATCTGAGCACCTCATAGGAAACCACGTTGTTGCGCCCGGCTCCATCGTCTGCGGAAAGCGTCCAGGTGACGGTGATGGAATGACCGTTGTCGTTCGGGGTGTCGGAAGCTTTCACCCCGGTGGGAGGCGCGGGAGGTGGAGCTAAAGCTTCTTCCAAGACCTCAGCCTCTCCCTCTTCTTGAGCCGGACACATGTCTGCCTGTGGAAAGAGGAAGACGCCCAACACGAGGAAGATCAACAAAACCTTGAGACGAAAATGACTTTTGATATTCATTTTGACTCCTTAATAAAGCTGTCAGCGGATGCAACAGATCCAACGGATCTCATCCGCTCAATCCGTTCCATCCGTTGACCGGCTCATCCAATCAAACCCAGCCAATCGCTGAACAGATAGTGCAGTCTACCGATCAAGAGGGACATACGACTCATCACCGTATATCCGAATAGCGCTCCAAAGGTAATCATAAGAAACAAGATGCCCACCCGTGCGGCCCCACCAAAGGCGCCTTTGTGCTCCTTGGAGAAGAAGAAGTAAATCAGACCACAGGACGTTCCCACCACGATTACTATGTTCCCTATGGTGGTATATAAATCTCCGCCTACAAACAAAGGCAGGATGGTTCCCTTCACCTGGATTATTGCATTGCTCTGTAAGTAACGGGTAAACTGCAGTCCGGCGGTGGTTCCCACCACGAAAGCTAAAGACCATCGGGATAACCAACCCACCTTGGGGAAAAGTCTTAGCAACATCAAAACCCCCAAAAAACCTCCTATAAGATATATCCAGTGATAATCTATCCTACCGTTTGTGACAAGCTCGGAATAAGCTAACGCCAAATTATCCACTAATTTGGGCAAAAAGTACTGCCAGAAGATGACCACAAACCAGTAGCCGGCTGATACGCCTACAAACAGCGCCTCAGAGAATTTATAGAAGGGGTTATCTTTATATAGAAAGCTGAAAATACCTAAAGTCAGGATTGCACCGATCCACACTCCCACAACTTCTCCTCTCATCTTTCAACCTCCAGCTAAGACCTCTTCCTTTTCTTCGATGAGAAGAAAGCCAGATTTCCTATTATGATAAACAAACAGATAACCGCATGGGCTATTGCCTGAGAGAACATATAGCCTACAGCTATTCCCGGTCTTCCTATGGCAACTTCATATTCAGCTCCACCCTTCATCCCTCCCAAAACTCCAGCCAGCTGCCCGGTCTGAACATATGGATACATTGAAGGAGCTTGCACCGCGGTGTTGCCTGCCGCCAATTTAACATGAAACACATCCACCGCATATTGCACCCATTCCTGCGTCCCCGGATACCCGGCCGACAGACTATATATAAGATCTACGTTATCATAGTTTTTGACACCCTTCATCAGAGGAAGCTCAGAAATAGGCGTCCCTTGACCATCTTTGGGATATGATTCCTCAAAACTGTGCCCCATGCGATCGATCACCACCTCGTTGCCGGCGGTGAATCCT
>CBDUWG010000266.1:0-3457 GCA_965370845.1 uncultured bacterium | reverse complement strand
AACAACCCACACAAGTCTAATGGAGGGAACGAAAGTGACCGAAGAATCTGCTTTTCCCCTGAGGCGATTCATTCAAACCAATCTTCTGATAAATCCTGCCAAGTAGGATTCAACTCTTCAATAAGCTCTATCTTCTTTTGTCACATCCAGCCTTTGATCTCTTTCTCTCTCGCTAATGCTGCATTTACATCATGGGTCTCTTCCAAGTAGACCAAGCGCGTACATTTATACTTCTTTGTGAATCCTTCTATTAGGTGATTCTTATGTTCATCGACGCGACGCTCTAAATTGTTTGTCACTCCGACGTAAATTGTCCTCGATCTGCTTGCCATGATGTACACATAGTAATGTTTCATATTCTAGGCTCAGAAAGCAGATCCTTCGCTGCGCTCAGGATGACAAATATAGTAAAGGTATTATAATACCAGGTTGTCTTTCTTCAATACGAAGGGGAACACATTAATAGTATACATCTCGTTTTGAACACAGCAAAGAATCTGCCCTGATTTAGGGGAATGACGCTTTTAGCGATGCAAACTATATAGCGCTCCTGATAGTAACTGTCATTCCCGCGAAAGCGGGAATGACAGTCCTTGGGAAATTATGTTTAGTTCTTAAGGTTCCCGATTCTCGAATTTCGAATCTCGAGTCTCGGTTTTTGCATTGTCTTTGCCTTTAACCAGGATCAAGGATCGGTTTTATCTTTTCAGCTCAAACGTCTTGGGATCCAAAAGGTCTCGGTGCCATGAGAATGGAGAAAAAATCTGGTTGACCTGGGAGGAGCAGGGTGTTAAATTAGGAGCAAATGTCAACATCACAACCATTTCTAAAAAGGGGAGAATCTTGAGATCCTTTTGGCGCTGGCCTGCGTTATTCTGCTGCCTGATTTTCCTGGCTGTTGAGGTCCTGGCCGAGGAGCCGGACCAGATCCGGTTCATGCCCGTGGACCAGGTGAAAGCCGGGATGGTGGGTGTGGGAAAAACGGTTTTCTCCGGCACCCAGATTGAGGAGTTTCAGGTAGAGATCCTGGGTGTTCTGAAGAAAGCCCGTCCCCACGGGGACATCATTCTGGCTAAAGTAAGCGGTGGTCCTCTGGCCCAGACGGGCGTGATCAAGGGGATGAGCGGCAGTCCCGTCTATATAGAGGGCAAGCTCATCGGAGCCACGGCGTATGCCTGGTCCTTTTCCACTCAGCCCATCTGCGGCATCGCTCCCATCATGGAAATGCTGGATCTGTGGCATCAGATGGAGATTGGGCAACGGGAGAAAGGCAAAAGCCTCGAGGGTCTCCCTGAGCCCGGGGAGCTGGGGTTGGGGGTTGAGGAGGTGTTGCTTCGCGGAGGTTTCTGGCAGGATTCCCTCCAGCTGGCCGCGACGCGGGGTCCTGCGCTGGTGCCTCTGGAAACGCCGGTGATGCTCTCCGGATTCGACGAGCGGGTGGTAGCGCAGATGGCCCCCGTTTTCCAGAAATTCGGTCTTATTCCCATCCAGGCCGGCTCGGCGACGGATGAGCAGCTGGAAGTTCCCTTTGAACCGGGAGCTTCCCTGGCTGTGCAGCTGGTACGCGGAGATGCCATCATCAGCGCCGTCGGCACCCTGACCCATCGAGAAGGCGACAGGATCATTGGTTTTGGGCACCCCATGTTCTTGGCTGGAGGTGTGGACTTTCCCATGTCCGGGGCCTATGTTCACGCCGTGCTGCCCAGCCAGGTGAGTTCCTTTAAGCTGGCCTCGGCCACCAGGCAGATGGGAGCTCTTCGCCAGGACGGGCGAGCTGGCGTCGCCGGGATCATCGGGCAGGAGCCCCGCATGCTTCCCATTGATCTGGAGATCCGCTACCAGGGTGAGGCCCAGCCAGAGACCTTCTTCTTCGAGATCATCGACAACAAGTTTTTCTCCCCCAACCTGGTGGTCTGGACGACGCTCAATGCTCTGCTTACCAGCGGTAAGTCAATGGGCGATGCCACCATGGAGTTGGATGCCCGCATCGCCATCCGCGGATATCCCGACCTGCGGGTGAGAAACATATACACCGGCGCGATGCCACAGGCCATCCTGTCAAAAGAGCTTGGCGAGATCGTCGCCCTTTTGCAGCAGAACAAGCTGGAAGAGGCTTCACTGCAAGGGCTTTCTCTGAACATATCGGTGGAAAACCGCCGCAGAAGGGCGCGCATCTCCAGTGCTCGGGCCGGCAAGCAGATCGTCCGGCCCGGGGAAGAGGTCCCGGTGACGGTTTTCCTGGAACCCTACCGGGGGGAGGAGCGAACCCTGAGTACCACCATCCGGGTGCCCGATGACGCGCCCGAGGGGAGGCTGGTTCTGCAGATCAGCGACGCCGCCTTCAGCACAAAGTGGGAACAAAATCGGGCTCCCCATAGATTTAAATTTAATAATCTGAGCCAGCTTCTGGACATGCTGGGAGAGCTGGAGAGAAACGACCAGTTGATCGTGAAGCTGATTATGGCCCGCAGCGGTGTGGTCATCAGGGGTCAGGAGCTTCCCTCGCTGCCGCCATCTGCGCTGGCGGTTCTGCGCGGCTCTCAGAAGAGCGGTGAGGGAGGGATGACCCACGAGCTGGTGCTGGCGCAGAAAATTCTGCCCACCGATTATGTCCTCTCCGGCCAGATCGCGCTGCCGCTGACCGTAAGGCGCTGAAGATTCTGGATCCTGGATGCTGGATCCTGGATCCTGGATGAAAAGACAAAACCGATCCTGGACGCTGGATTATAGTTTTGAGAGTTGAGAGGGTTTGGAGAGTTGGCAAAGCAAAAACCGATCCTTGATTCTGGATTCTGGATACTGGATGAAAAGACAAAACCGATCCTGGATGCTGGATTATAGTTTGGAGAGTTGGGAGAGTTCAGAGAATGCGGAGCTCGGAGTATCTTGAACTCGGAGCTCGGAGTGCAACCTCACTCCCCATTCAAGTCTGGAACGGAGAATAAAAAATGAGTGAGCGTGAGTATGGCGTTGCTCAAATTTGTTTAAATGGGCATGTCATAGATTGGACGGTAGATCAAAATCCTGAGCGCAGTAAAAAATTTTGTAAAAGATGTGGTGAAGCAACAACTACTACTTGTTGCAACTGTAGTGCTGAGATACAAGGAATATATTGGAAGGGTGATCGTAACCCCAGCCACTATAAAGTCCCGTCATTTTGCCACAATTGTGGGCAATCTTACCCTTGGACAGAAGCAAGAGCTCAAGCTGCTCGGGAACTTGCCCAAGAGTTGCAAGATGCAAACGATATTTCAGCTGACGACAAGGAAGTTTTAGTTCAGAGCATTGATGAAATGGTAAAAGATACTCCAAGAGCAGAGCTTGCTGCTACAAGGTTCAAGAGGCGACTGTCAAAAATTGGCAATTCGGCGGTTGCAATAGCGTTTTGAAAGCTGGGAGTTGTTATTGCTAGCGAAACAGCGAGGAACTTATTAGAAAATGATGTTGCCGGAGTGTG
>CBDUWG010000265.1:0-3458 GCA_965370845.1 uncultured bacterium | reverse complement strand
CTTTCTCTGTTCGTTCCCTGATCCAGTCTCGGTGAAAACCATATACGAAGCACACACACTCTTCGGTTTATGCAGCGGTTTTCCGCAGCAAGAGCATCTTCTGTGTCCGGCGATACTCCCCAGCCCACATCTGACAGAAGTAGATACCGCTGGCCACCGCCTCCCCACGATCGTCAGTGCCGTCCCAGAGCAAGACATGATCGCCGGCGGTTTTGTTCTCGTCCAGCAGGGTCTTCACCTCCTGCCCGCGGATATTGAATATCCTCAACTCCACCCGGGAAAGCCCGGGGACCTGGAATGTGATCCGCGTGGAGGCATTGAAGGGATTGGGGTAGTTCTGGGCCAGCGCAAAAACGCTGGGCAGTGAGACAGTTGGAAATTCTTCCGGCCGCACAGGGGTGACATCCTCAAACCAGTTAAGGATCCGCTTCATCAGCTCATAGGCGGTAAGCGCGCTGGGATTATCGCTCCGGACAGTCTCAAACCCGCACCCTAAATAGATCACCTTATGATCACCCTCATGCCTGATGGCCGCCGCTCCATTGGCCATGTAGTTGAAACAGACGGAGGTCCCCGCATCCTCATTGGCGACAAGAACATCCTGCTCGCCGCTCTGACCGCAGATCACCACCAGGGCATCGGCGGAGATGGGATCGTCGGCAACCCCTTGCAACAGAATAGTGGAGGTTTCCCCCTCCCAGTTGGCATGCAGGTACTGCCTGTAGAAATCCGACCCGCCGATATCATTGCCCAGGCCGCTGCCGCTGATCAGCAATGCACCTCCGCCGTCCAAATAGGCGGCCAGGCTGTCCTGATCGGCACAGGTCAGGGTGTTGCTGTCCTGGCCAGCGGTGAACCAGATGACCTGATCAAATTCTCCCATGCTATCCAAACCGATTTTCGAAATCCGGTACAGCTCATAAACGTACCCCAGGCTGTCCAGCAGCGTCGTGTAAAAAAGATCCTGCTCACCGCCATCATCGTCATCCACCAGCAGGATGGTCGGGTCGCCCACGGGCAGCCGAAAAGTCACGGTATCCGCATAAGAGCCTCCCCCCCGAACGACCAGAGAGAAAAAGGGACGGTGGGGTTTCAAACCCAGCGGGCAGGTGAGAACAAAAGGCATGAGCTCGTTGTCACCGCTCTGGCAAAAGCCAATATACCCAAAGCTGGCGGTGCTGTCGATGATCTGCACATCCTCGTCTTCGGTGCGCAGAATGGCGGTTATTCCAAAGACAGAGGCCCCCTGGTTCTGCAGAGAAATGGTAAAGTTCACCGTCTCGCCGGGACTAAACCATCCGTTCTGGTCGCCCTGTGAGTCGTCTATGGCCCAGTCGGCAATGACCAGACTGGGCTCGACAACCCGAACCCCCTCCTTCTTGCAGAGCAACCAGTGATCGGGGTCTAATTGGACATCCTGAGGTGTATAGGGACTATCAAGCACGATCTGGAATAATTCCCCGGCTTCATCTACGATCACTGTGTCCCTGATTTCCCCCTGGTTCGTGCTGATGGATATTTCCACGGGCATCTCGAAGATGGGAGCGTTCTCCTGATCCTGAGCCACGGAAATGTCTAAGCTGCCGCCTTCGATCATGTTGGGTGTAAACGCCCAGACGTATGTGTACTCCGGATATCCCCGGTCGTAAATCCACTGCTCGAAGAACCAGTCCAGATCCTGACCGGCCCGGGCTTCACAGATCGCCTGAAAGTCCCCGGTGACGGCATTTCCTCCACCAAAGGTGGTGCCATATTCCCTGAGGATATCGAAAAAGGCCGTATCCCCCACCACGAAGCGCAGCATGTGCAAAACGCTGCCGGCCTTCTCGTATTCCGTTGGTGAAAACAGGTAGCCTGATGGCGGGTCATAGATGGGAAAACGCATGCCGCTGGAGCCCTCCCACTGAATATAAGTATTTTGCACCGCCTCCATGTAGGATCTCAGACCCGGGAGGCCATCGAGGTGCTCCGACCACAGAGCCTCTGAATAGGTGGCGAAGCCCTCGTTGAGCCAGACCTCCCGCCAGTCGCCGGGCGATACCCAGTCTCCCCACCACTGGTGGGAGAGCTCGTGGGCCACCACAAAATCCCAGTACTGGTCCCCCAAAACCTCAAACCCCCACGAGGTACAGGTCTGGTTCTCCATAGCCCCCCCAATGGGCACCATGGCCATGCCGTACTTCTCGGCGATGAAAGGATAGCAGCCAAAGAGCTCGGAATAACAGGCGATCATTTCCGGCAGGTTGGCAAACTCCACAACGGCGTTGGCCGAATCGGCCGGATAGACAAAGCAGGCGATCTCCATGGTATCCTGCTGGCCGCAATACCAATAGCTGAAAGTTGCATATTTGGATATGGCCAGGGAGATCAGGTAGGTGGATATGGGGTAGCCCTCAGACCATCTGTAGGTTGCACTCTGCGCCTTTTCATCGACGAGCGTCTCCACCAGTTTTCCATTGGAGGCCACGACATAGCCGGCGGGCACGGTGATGTTCATGTCGGCGGTGGCCTTATCGGAGGGATAATCGTAGCAGGGAATCCAGTAGCGGGCTCCACAGGGTGCGCAATTGGTGTAGGTCACCCATGAGCGGATAAACAAACCTACATCCCACAGATGACTACCCCCGTGGGAGGGCTGGCCGTGATAATGAACGGCCACCTGAAAGGAATCGCCCGGGCTGATGGCAGTTCCCAAATCGACTAACAGGCAGCCATCCTCCCGGGTGTGATCCGCGAATAGGCCGTTTACGGCCACGCTATCGATAACCAATCCATGAAAGTCCAGGTCCACAGTGGTCAAAGTGTCCGTCTCGCAGCGGCAATCGATGAGCACGGAGGCCGTCCGCAGACTGTCGTGGGGAATATCTATGTCCAGATTGATCTCGTAGTGCAGAACATCATAGGAGTGCGGCGCTTGGACCATCTCGGCTCGCCAAAGGTGTTCCCGCCGCGCCCTGTGAAGACGCAGCAGATCCCTGTCCTCGGGCCGGGGAGGTCTCCTGCAAATCTCAGTGCCGGGGATCTCTCCTGCAGGTTGAGCGATGCCAGCCGGGGATGATAGAAGGCCCACCAGAACGGTCACAATGACCGTCACCGCCCACATCTCTCTGCTCATGTGAACTCTCTTCTCTATCGCTCGCACTGGCCGCCAATCGTAATCACCAAGATTCCCTTTCAACCCTGGCTTGGGTAAAAGAAACCCGCGGCAGATACTCATTCGCATAAAAAGTCCTCACCCCTTTAACGAATCATCGCCTCCCTTCTCTCTCCCTCACCTCCTGCATCTTCACCATCCCACATCTCTTACACACCCATTTGCGGCGCTTGTGAAAACTGCGTTTCTGCTCCGTCATCTTGGTCTTACAACGAGGACAGATCATGTCCCCTCCCTACAACCCACCCCGGTGGCAGTCGGCAGTGAGCAAAAAATGAAATGCAGAATGAAAAATGAAAAGTGA
>CBDUWG010000264.1:0-3466 GCA_965370845.1 uncultured bacterium | reverse complement strand
GTTCTTTCATCCCTCCCCCGATCGCCTGACGTGGTTTTGGAACAAGCAATATTTATGCCAACTACCGTTTTATCCCGACTCAAGCAAATCCGTCTCCCCCCTGATCACGATCCTGGCATAGTCGGCCACGGCCAGGAAATCCGCCCCAACCAGGACCAGAAGCCGCAGACGATTCTCCCTGAGCTGCTGGTCCTTGTCCATAACCAAAATCTGCTCGAAGAAGGCATCGATGGGCTCCACCAATTCTAGGGTAGCCTTCAGGGCCGAGGCATATGCTCGAGCCTTAAGGCTCTCCGTTATTCTCTTTCCGGCAACCTGGGCACAGCGGAACAACTCACTCTCGGCCTCTCCTTTAAACAGGGCCGGGTCCGGCTTGCCGCTGATGGTCTGATGGCGAAGAATGTTGGCCACCCTCCTGGAGCCCTGAACCAGCGCCTGGAATTGCTCCTGTGTGCGCAGCTCCTGTAAAGCCCGGCCGCGTCCCAGGGCGTCCACAACATCCCGGTCGTCGGCAGCAAGCACCGCATCGGTCACATCCTGATCCAGGCCTGCCTCAAATAGCTGGCTCTCCATCCGCTGCCGGAAAAAAGTCAATATCCCCACCCGTACTTCTGCCCGATCTCCCTTCAAATTCTCCGCCAAAAGATCCAGGGCTCTCTCCACCAGCCGGTGCAGATCGATGTGCAGCTCACTGCCCAGGAGAATTCTGATCACGCCCAGGGCCCCGCGACGGAGGGCATAGGGATCCTGCGAGCCCGTGGGGATCAGTCCCACCACGAAGCAGCCGGCGATGGTATCCAGCTTGTCGGCGATGGCCACCACAGAGCCGGGAAGAGATTCGGGCAGCCGGTCCTCGGCAAAGCGGGGCAGATAGTGCTCAAAAATAGCCCGAGCCACCGGCTCCGGCTCGCCGGAAGCCAGGGCATACTGCTGTCCCATGTATCCCTGCAGCTTGGAGAACTCCTTCTCGCCGACCATGTGGCTGACCAGATCGGCCTTGCACAACCGGGCGGCCCGACGGGCGTCGCGGCTATCGGCCGCGGAGAGATCCAGAATTTCGGACAGGTGATCCACCAGAGCCTCGATGCGCTTTGTTTTCTGCAAGAGGGTCCCCAGGCTCTTCTGAAAGACCACCTCTTTTAGCATGTCCACCTTGTCGGCCAGGGGAACCTTGCCGTCCTCCTCGAAGAAAAATTTGGCGTCTTCCAGGCGGGCTGCCAGAACCCTCTGCTGGCCGGCCAGGATCAGCTCCCGGCACTGGGGATCGCCATTGCTGACAGCCAGAAATAGGGGCAGAAGCCGGTCTTTCTCGTCTACCACGGCGAAATACTTCTGGTGCTCCGACATGGCGGTGGTCAACACCTCCCGGGGCAGAGAAAGATAGCGTTTGTCGAAGCGGCCGCAGAGAGCCGTGGGAAGCTCCACCAGATAGGTGACCGTCTCCAGGAGATCCTCGTCTGGCAATGGCTGGCCACCCTCGGCCGCCGCCGCTTTCTTTAAGCCGTCCCGGATGACCTTCTCCCTGGTCCTCTGATCCACGATGATCCCCGTCTTGGCCAACACCTTCGAGTAGGCACCGGCCGAGGCTACCCGAAAGGGGCCCGGGCTCAGCTGCCGGTGGCCAAAAGTCTTATCGGCAGATTTAACTTCCCCCAGGGAGAAGGGGATGATCTGGCTTCCCAGCAGAGCCAGGAGCCAGCGGATGGGACGAGCGAAGCGCAACTCGCCAGTGCCCCAGCGCATGGATTTGGCAAAGGGCAGGTCGCGGATCAACTCCGGCAGGAGGGTGGCCAGGACCTCCGCGGCGGGATGCCCCGAGGTGAGCACCTTAGCGAAGACATACTCTCCCCGCGGGGTCTGTTTGACCAGCAGGTCCTCCACCACCAGCCCCCTGCCCCGGGCAAAGCCCTGGGCCGCCTTGGTGGGGTGTCCCTGTTTGTCGAACGCCACGGCCTTGGCCGGCCCCTGCTGCTCCTGGACCAGATCGGTCTGCATCTCGGCCATCCCGGTCACACGCAGGACCAGCCTCCGCGGGGTCCCCCATGTCTCCACCCCGGCAAAGCGAATGCGCGCCTCCTTCAGAGCCACCTCGGCAGCGGCCCCGAGATTCTGCAAAGCCGGGGCGATGTAGCCGGGGGGCAGCTCCTCTGTGCCGACTTCCAACAATAACTCCTTGGCCATACCTTCACCTCATCTTGATCTGAGATTCCCGGCCCCTGGAGGCCATGGACACATCTATGCTATTTCGAATTCTCCTGTTTATCAAACTGCTTGACATACGTTCTGGCCACCTTCCGGGCCAGATTTCTCACCCGGGCGATGTATCCGGTTCGCTCAGTCACGCTCAGCGCCCCCCGGGCCTCCAGCAGGTTGAACAGGTGGGAGCATTTCAACACCTGCTCGTAGCCGGGATGTACCAGCCCGGCCCCCACGATCCTGTCGGCCTCCTTCTCGCACAGGGAGAAAAGCTCAAAAAGCATCTCCACGGAGGCTTCCTCGAAGTTGTACCGGCAGTGCTCGATCTCCTCCTGCAGATGGACGTCGGCGTATGTAACCCCCTCCACCCAGCGGATGTCCCGGAAATCCTCCACCCCCTGGATGTACATGGCGATCCTCTCCAGCCCGTAGGTCAGCTCGGCGGAGATGGGGTTCAGATCGATGCCGCCCACCTGCTGAAAATAGGTGAACTGAGTGATCTCCAGACCGTCAAGCCATACCTCCCAACCCAGGCCCCAGGCGCCCAGGGTCGGCGATTCCCAGTCATCCTCCACAAAGCGGACGTCGTGACGGCGCAGGTCGATGTCCAGGGCCTTTAGACTGGCCAGGTAGATGTCCTGGACGTCCTCCGGCGACGGCTTGAGGACCACCTGATACTGGTAGTAGTGCTGCCAGCGGTTGGGGTTTTCCCCATAGCGACCGTCCTTGGGCCGCCGCGATGGTTGCACGAAGGCCACATTCCAGGGGTTCGGCCCCAGCACACGAAGAAAAGTGGCCGGATGAAAGGTGCCGGCTCCCACCTCGATGTCATAGGGCTGCAAAAGAAGGCACCCATAATCGGCCCAGTATTCCTGCAGTCTAAGGATAATTTCCTGAAAGGTCATCTCGAACGGTCTCCCTTTCTCAGTCTGGTGCTTCGCGGATTTATTGCAATTTAAGATATTTATGGCGATCTGCTAAGAACTTAGGAGTCAAGAGATTCTGGATGAGAAAGGCGGATCCTCGATCCTGGATCCTTGTAAAAGAAAAACCGATGCTGGATGCTGGTGAGAAAGGCGGATCCTTGATGCTGGATGAAAAGATAGAACCGATCCTTGATCCTGGAAAGCAATTCCACTGCCGAGATGCCAGCATTAATGTTTTTGTTATCTCCATCGAATTTCGAGGCCGATAACCGAGTTTCGAGTTTCAGTTTCTATATCCGCCATCCTCTTCACAAGCACCAAACTCTCATCCCAACGCAGAGGGG
>CBDUWG010000263.1:0-3473 GCA_965370845.1 uncultured bacterium | reverse complement strand
GAAAACGGCATCGGCGGCGCAGCCGCCGATAGCGAGCCGGTGCGGCGAAGCCGCATGCTGGCCGCAGCGAGGGGGAAACTTCCCCCTCCTAGAATCCTATTCTCTATAAATGTTGTTCCAAATACTGATACTTCGGCGTCAGCTTCCCATTATAAACGATGACCGCTTTCTTAATGGCCGGCGGGAGCTGACACTGCTCGAAATCGACGGAGAAATCGGCCCCGACGATCTGAGGCACGTATGACAGCAATATCCTGCCGAAATCTCTGGAGGAATCCCGGGGAAGCTCCGTGGGCAGGTTGGACACGGCCAATACCACCGGGCCCTGCCCCTCCCAGCCGTCCCGGGTCTGGCCCGTGGCCGGCTCGTAGACATAGATGGGGTTGTCCGAATGGGTGGCCCGCACAGTGCACTCAATGCTTCCCCCGATATCACAACTGATATCCCCGATGATCCGCAGCCGGGGTTGGGTGCCCTGGCCGTAAAGGCGCTGAACATCACTTTTGGTCACCAGCCGTGGATACTGCTCATCCCAGTAGATGCAGTTCATCAAGACCGTCAGGTGGGGCAGGTAGGCGGTGAACCTGGAGCGGTATTTCTGCGGATGATCGTAGTAGTCCTGCAGATCAAAATGGTCGCCGGGATTGACCGGTTCCACCATGTGCTCCTCTTTGAACACCGCCATGTAGATGACGTCGGTGAAGTGCTCCGCTCCCTCCGCGATCTCGGCGATCTCCGAGGGGTCGATCTCCTGAAAAGGCAGCAGCTCGAAGATCTCCTGGGCTCCCCGGGAGACGTGGCCGTATCCGGCGAACCCGAAGATCATCGGGGTGAGGGACTGGGGAAGGCCACTGGAGGCGAGTTTTCTGCCGGCCCTGGCGATCTTGGCCTTGGCCGTGGCCAGGTCCGGGTATTCTGTCGGCCGGCGGATCTTCTCGAAGGGATTGTGGATCCCCTCCCAGCTGAGGCGTTTTCCCAGGGCGGAGAGGGTCTCGATCATCCCGGCCAGGCCGGCGTGCCTGCCAAAGAAGATCAGCCTGCGCCCATCCGGATCGGTGACCGCCTCGTAGTCGATGAGCGTACAGCCCAGCTGCAACATCCTGTTCAGCATCTCCATGTTGTAGGACTGGCCCTTGATGGTGTGGGAGAAAAAGATATAGACCTTATCGGACAATAGATCCTGGGGAGGTATCTCCTTGAGGCCGAAGATGACCGGGCATGCGGAGAGATCCTCGCTGATCTTCGCCCCCGCCCGAACGTACTCCTGCTCAGCGATGGCCCGGATGTCCGAGGGCTGCACCTGAACATCGATAGCATGGTCCACGGTCAGAGTGTGAACCTGCTCCGGGGTGAGGGGGGCGCGGCGCTCCAGCAGCTTTTCATCTTCATGACGAATTCCAATACAAGGGGTCATGCCGATTCCTTTGTCTTTGGTGAGAATTGAGCTCAGCGATGATATCTTGTGCTGGGCCAGGTCAGGGAAATGTTCCCCAGATGTAGCAATAAGAACAGGGCCAATTCCTACAGGCGATCCCGCCTTCTGCGCAGCACAAGCTGTGCTGCCGCCACCAGGGGTAGAAAGTAGAGCAGCTCCACGCCGATCAGCTTCAAGTTGCCCGGGTGGAGGAGGCTGGCCAGGAAGGCCCCGCTGGTGTTGGCTTTATAGACCGTCGGAAAGATCAGAACGGGCGAGATGATATATCTGCTGCTCAAAGGCCACAGGAGCTGCACCCCGTATGGTGGACTTGTGTCTACGATGAGACAGTCCAGCAGAACGTGGCCGAAGTAAAGTCCAAAGGTGATGCTGAATGATCTCAGTAACTTCCCTTTTCCCAGCCACAACCGGTATAACACCACGGCGAGTCCTGCCAGGATGGCCAGGCCCAGGCTATGGCTGACCCCGTGATGGTAACGGTTGGGCAGTCCCACCAGCAGGCCGGGCAGGAAATCCAGGTCGGGCAGGTTGGCGCAGAGCAGATAGAGCAGAACTATCTTCCACCGGCGAAGGGAAACCTCCCCTTCGGCGCCCAGATAGATCAGGTAGCCGGCCAGGGAATGTCCAACGGGCAACGGCAATTTGAGGATCTCCTCGCAGGTCTCGACAGCGGCTTATTTCAGCACACCCCTGGTGGTGATGCAGCTCAGCAGGTTTGCCCCATCACCTGAACGACCACCTTACGCTGCCGGGGCCCATCGAACTCGCAGAAGAAGACCGACTGCCACGTACCCAGGACCAGTCGTCCGTTTTCCACCGGGATGGTCTGGGCGCAGCCCACCAGGGAGGACTTGATGTGGGCGGCGGAGTTACCTTCCATATGGGTGTAGTTATCCTGGAGGGGTATGACCTTGTTCAGCTCCGCCAGGATGTCGCGGACCACGTTGGGATCGGCGTTTTCGTTGATGGTCACCCCCGCGGTGGTATGGGTGACGAAGACGTGGCAGATGCCCGTCTGCACACCGCTCTCCTGGACGGCTTGTTGTACCAGGTGATCGATGTTGATCATCTGGGTCCGGGAGCTGGTGGGCACACTGAGCCGTTTGATCAGCACGGAGGTTCACCTCCCTCGTTTTTTGGTAGTCTATAAACTACATGTTTTGGCACTATTTGTCAATAAGATAATGGTCTGTGAGAGGGATTTGGCGGTGCAGGGTGGGACACAAGTGAGGAAGATAACTTCTCAGAGTTGCCGAAGTAGCTATAGCCAGATTTTGAGATGAAAAGAGAGGGCGCGGCGATTTTTTTCTTGACAAAATAGGTGGGTTGTGGTAGAATGTGTCAAAGCCGCATAAGTGATATGAGAAGATGTTTTGCGTTATCAATTCCCTGGCATGTCACAATCTCACAAAGGAGGAGCCTTATGATCGTTCGTCCGCTAAGGATGGCCGTTTTGGCCCTGGCGCTGGTTTTTGCTTTTGCGCTGATCTCATGGGCCGATGTTGATGTGAACCCCTGGTCCAAGATGGGCGGCGTTCTTCAGGTGCAACTGAATGCCAAGATGAAGTACCTGGAAAATCCAGCATCCAAAAGGTTGGAGATGATCAGCCGGTCCAGGATGGGAGTGGACGCCTCCAATCCTCACGGACAGAAGGTCTATTTGCATTTTGAAAGCTATCCAACCGGCTCACAGCTGGCAGAATTGAGGGACTTGGACGTCACCGTGTACGAAGACATGTGGATCCCTCCGCTGATCAATCATCCCACCGGCTTCATGATCGCCGATATAGCCGTGCTGCGGGCATTGAGCGTGGCCAAGCTGGATTTCGTCAAGCGCATGAACAGCGCCGAGAAGTTCCGTTTTCCCCATAACAATTTCGCAACGGCCGGAGCCAAAGCGGATTCCATGTGGGCCCAGGGTCTGAACGGCAACGGTGTGGTTATCTCTATTCTGGATTCGGGACTGGATAGTACACACGCCGACATACCCACCCTGGTGGGCGGCAAGGACTATTACGATTGGCCCAATCTGGATGAC
>CBDUWG010000262.1:0-3500 GCA_965370845.1 uncultured bacterium | reverse complement strand
GCTTATTTGGGCGGCTGAAAACAATGCCGGCATCTGGGCTCGTATGCACCCCCGGCTCCGATCATCACCCGCTTTTCGTTATCGACCAATCGCTGAGATCTGTTGGCCGGCTTGCCACAGACCATACAAACGGCCATGGTTTTGGTGATGTACTCGGCCACGGCCAAAAGTTGCGGTATGGGCTCAAAGGGCTGGCCCCGATAATCCTGATCCAGACCTGCCACGATAACGCGCTGTCCTTCATTGGCCAGGCGCTCACAAACCGCCACCAGCTCCATGCCCAGAAACTGAGCTTCGTCGATGCCCACAACCTGTGTATCAGGGTCGGTGCGCGCTAAAATCTCCTTGGCAGAGCCTACCTGTTCCGATGGTACCCTGCGTTCGTCATGGGAGACGATGTCCTCTTCGCTGTATCGGTCATCCATAGACGGTTTGAAGACCTGTACTTTTTGTCGGGCGATCTTGGCCCGGCGCAGGCGCCTGATCAGTTCCTCGCTCTTCCCACTGAACATGCTTCCGCAGATAACCTCGATCCAGCCTGTTTTTTCCGGCAAGTCATTCACCTGAACCCTCCAGAAAGATTTGGCGGAAAAGCAACGAGAACACATCCGGCCCTCAGATAGCTGGCCACAAGTATGATACTATCCGCGACACAGGTTGTCAAGCTCATTATAAGGACTTTGCAATAGAGATGAGACCGGCAAAAAAAAGTTGCTTTTTGAGCGCATTTAGGTTACTATATTTTTAGTGATTGTCCAACACAGAGAGGGAATACCGGTATTCTTTTTCCGGGGAGGAATCATGGAAAAACTATCTATCGATGACATCGAAAAAAATTTGAATATGGCTAAAGTGACCTTGTTTGAAGTTCCCGACAAACCTGGTGTGGCCAGCGAGGTTTTCGGAGCATTGGGCCAGCAGGGCATCAGCGTGGAGCTTTTAGTCACCAACGCGGGGCAGAAAGGATACAGCAATATCTCTTTCGCCGTCCTGCAGGATGATCTGGAAACAACCAGGGAAATATTGGAGAAAAGCAAGGACTCCATGGGGGCCGGGCGTATCTCTGTCAACCCGAACATGGCCTTGATCTCCATTCACGGTCAAAAACTGGCCGGAGTGCCCGGAGTGGCCGGGAAAATTTTCCACACTCTGGCCTCCAGCGGCATCAACATCGACAGCATCAGCTCCTCCAGAACAACGGTCACCTGCCTTATCGCTCAGGATAAAGTTGAGCAGGCCGTCGCCTCCCTGCAGACCGCCTTCCAGCTGAGCCAATCCTGAAGCGCCTTCCATAAAAGAGGGGCGAAGAGAGATCTTCGCCCCCGTCCCTCCCACCCCACCTTCAGAGAGGCACCGGCTTGCCCGGGCCTCTATTTTTTCACCTTCACAACCGTCTTGCCGGCACCCACATTGCCGGCCATATCCATGACCTTGACCACGATGGTGTGCTCCCCGGAGGAAAGCGACTCTGTGGTGAAAGAGAATTTCTCCTCTGGGCTATCGAAAACTTCATCGGCGACCGACAGAGCTTTCCAATCCCCGGCATCCACCGAGTACCATAGCTCCGCGATGGGACTCAGCTCATCTGTGGCCCTGCCCGTCACCCGGCACTGCCCTCCCTCACTAACCTGGCCCTTCACCTGCACTTTGGGTGCCGTGTTGTCCACCACGAAGGGATCGCTGACCTTCTCGGCTGAAAGCGCCTGGCTCTCGGGGTTATCCGGGCTGTCTGTGACCTCGACCAGCAGCAGGTAGGTGCCATCGGGAAATGACTGGCTATCCCAGGTGTACGAGGTACCCCTCAGGTCTTCCTTAAGAAGCTTCCACTCCTGCTCCTCTTTTCCCCGAAAGTAAAGATCGTAACAAAGTACATCCCCGTTCGGATCGAAGGCATACCAGCCGGCCTTTCTCATTCCCGGTCCCGGTCCGTCCTGATCCCGGAAAAAATCGCCTGAGAATGGCTCACCCTGGCCCGAAATACCTGAGTTTTTTCTCTCTTTGCGGGAAAGATTCGGTCCCAGCACACTCTTTCCCAGCGGGGGAAAAACGTAGATGCTCTTGATTTGGGGAGCCTGATTTCGTTGCATATAGGCCAGCCAGACCTCTTGCAAAGCTGGTGTCACTGAACCTTTGGAGGTAAACAGGTTCGCCCGCCACTGGATGAATCGGGCCGGCGGACTGTCGATGGTCTGACCCCCAGCTTCCTGATACGATCTCGACCAGGGGCTCCAGGTCTCGTCCGGAACCTCGCTGTTTCCGGAGCGAGTTTGCAGAGAGATCCGCGTTCCTCCAGGATTGCTCGCCTCCCAAGAAATCCGTCCCCAGCGAGCCACAAATACAGCATCGTGAGCCTCCGATTCCAGGGTACCCTCTTTCACGTAATCGGTCCGCAGACGAAATACCTTGCCCAAATTGCCCGTGCCCACCAGGATATCCCCATTTTTGGCGCTGTACAAAGCCAGAGCCTCGGATTCCTGGCCATCGAGCAGCATGCTCCAGCCGCCATCGGGAATCACCGAGTAGATGCGGCCCTCGTCACCACCCCCGACGATCAAATCTCCCTCTGAACCCAGGACCATGGAGAAGACTATGGTCATCTCCGGCGCCGTCCAAAGCGTTATGGCTGATCCCAGGCCGTCGATCTCGTAGATGGCCGATGGACCTTCGGCTCCTGGTGCTGTCACCTCGTCAATGAAGATCCCGATCATCTCGGGCATCTCATCGGACTCAGTCTCTTTGCCCTGCTGAGTATTCTCTGGTTTGGGCGGCCTGCGTACCGGCCTCTCGCCGCTGGTGGCGGCGGCATAGAGCCGCCCCTGGGAGTCAAAAACAAGGCTGCGAATCTCCTGTTCCTGGGCGTCGAAGAGCATCAGCCCCTGGCCCTTGGAATCGATCTTGTAAATCAGCCCGTTTCCCTCTCCCCCAGCATACAGATATCCTTTCCGCCAGGTGAGCACGGTGATATTGGTCTCTTTGCTGTCGTAGAAAAGCCGGCCGTGGCCTTTGGGGTCTACCTTGAAGATTTTCCCCTCGGTGCCGGTTCCGCAGAACAGATCGCCTTTCTCATCGAAAACCAGCGACCAGATGTGATCCTCCTCTGTCGAGAAAAAGATCTTAGCCTCACCCCCCGGCGAGATCTTGACGATCTGGCCGCCGGGCGAGGTGCCGGCGAACAGATTGTCGTTCCGGTCCACGGCCAAACTGAGAATCTCCAGATCCTCAGAGTCATACCACAAAGTCATCTGCCCGTCCCTGGCGATCCTGAAGAGCTTTCCGTTGTTGCCGGTGCCGGCATAGACATTTCCCCTGGAATCGGAGGCCAGACACCAGACGAACGGCTCCCCCGTATCGGCCAGCAGGTCCAGCTTCGGGCCCAGGGTCACCCTCCCGTCGCTATGGATGGATGCATTCTCAGGCGTGCCGGCGTTGAACTGTTCCTGATGGCGCACCTCCCAGTAAGACGTGCTCACCGCCCAAACTGACGTCACCATGACCCAGGT
>CBDUWG010000261.1:0-3502 GCA_965370845.1 uncultured bacterium | reverse complement strand
TTCAATATATTAGATCATTTCATCACCCACACATTCGTGTGACGACCCCTTTTTTCTTTACTCCTAGGAGCCTGTAAAAATGGCGATCTTCTGGAACCAGAGAGGGATACAACATTAGTGGGCACCTGGGATCTAACTAAAATGAGCTGGGTGTTTGCGGACGAAACCGTAACTTATACAGAAAGCGATCTGAATGAAATGGGTTCCGTTTGGACATTACAAATGGAAGATGATGGCGCCTTAGAGCAAACCAGCAATATGAGTGGCAGCGATACGCTGGAAACACAAACGGGCACGTGGTGCAGCTCATCAGCAGATCAATTTTCCATTACCTTCACCGCTTTGGGCACTACAATACTATACGAATACACCATTGATGGAATTGTTTTGGAACTTACCAGGAAGGATCCAGCAGGAAATATGCGTATTGATGCCGAGTTTACAAAGCAGTGACCGGGTATCGATCTTATCAGGTTATCGATCCCGGAAAATGAGCTGCCCGTGATTCATCCGGCTTCCTGACCAGTTTCCACAACATGAAAGCAGTTTCTAGCATCGCCCCGGCGAAGATCCCTCGAACCCTGTCTCCCTTGAAGTAAATATCGGCGATCTCAATGCCCTACCTGTAGAACATCACTGTCAAAGGGGTTAGCGAGCCTGGATTTCTCTTGCTAACCCCTTTCTGATGGGTTATCGTTAATGATAAATTCCTCGAAGTTAAGAAAAAATGCGCGCGGTATGATCGTCTTCAATGCAACAGATACATCTACGACCTTTGAAAGGAGGCGCTCGATGACAAAGCTTCAACGATTGGTTGTTTTGCTTCTATTGCCATTGCTATTGCCCATTGCCATTGGGGAGAGGGCTTTCGGCGGGGAGGGAGGTCCGGTCATCACCGACGATGGTGTCCTATTCTCCTGCCTGGCGCCCGGTGCCGGCCAGGTCTTTTTGGCGGGGACATTCAACAACTGGGCTCCGAATAAAGACCTGATGATCCAGACGGAAGATGGCCTGTGGCAGATGACCGTGAAACTTCCAGATGGCCATCACCAATACAAGTTCGTAGTGGACGGAACCTGGAAACACGACCCGGACAATCCGGCCACGGCCGACGACGGATACGGAGGTTATAACTCGGTCCTGGCCATCAAGGAAGGCAAGATCATCCCTGTAGAAACGGAACCCGCCCGGGCGATGCCCACCCGCATCGCGCCCCCACCAAAGAACCCCCTCTACCTGGCCATCATCTGGCACCAGCACCAGCCCATGTACGACCGTGACCCGGAGACGCGCATCTATGCCAAGCCCTGGGTGCGCATGCATGCCGTCAAGGACTACTACGACATGGCCTCCATTCTGCTGGACTATCCCAACGTACACGCCACCTTTAACCTGGTACCCTCACTAATCTTTCAGCTGGACGATTTGATCTCCGGGGCCACAGATCGCTATATGGTCCTGTCGGAGAAACCCGCCGGTGAACTCACCTCCCAGGACAGGGAGTTCATCCTGCGCCGATTCTTCGACGCCAACTGGAACAACCTCATCGGCGTACACCCCGGATACAACGCCCTGCTGGACAAACGTGGCCGCACGGTCACCGATCAGACCATTGCAGCAGCTCTGCAGAAATTCGCCGTCGGTGATTTCCGTGACCTGCAGATATGGTTCAACCTGGCCTGGCTGGACCCCGATTTCAAGGCCCAGGAACCCTTCAAATCCCTCATCGCCAAGGATCACGGCTTCACCGAAGATGACAAAGCTCTTGTGCTGGACAAACACCGCCAGATCATGGAACAGGTTATCCCGTTACACCGCAAAATGCAGGAGCACGGGCAGATCGAGGTGACCACCACACCATTCTATCACCCCATTCTCCCTTTGATATTCGATACGGATCTGGCTCGCCGGGCCATGCCCCATGCCACCCTGCCGGAACACTTTTCATATCCTCAGGACGCCTTAGCCCAGGTGACTCTGGGCGTTCAGTCCTACCAGGAGCATTTCGGGCGTCTCCCCCGGGGAATGTGGCCCGCCGAGGGCTCGGTGTCCCAGGAGATCGTGGGCATGGTGGCTGACGCCGGCATCGTGTGGATGGCCTCTGACGAGGAGGTCCTGGAAAACTCTCTGGGCAAGCAGCTGTTTCGTGACGGGGACGACCTGCAGAACCCGGAGCTCCTCTACCGGCCCTATCTGGTACAGGAGGATGGCAAAGAGGTGGCCGTGGTCTTCCGCGATCACCTCCTCTCCGACAAGATAGGCTTCGCCTACTCTGGAATGAAGGGAGCGGATGCGGCCAACGACCTGATCAACCACATCCACACCGCCGCCCGAAAGCTGGAGGACAAAAAGGGACCCTTTCTGATGACCCTCATTTTGGACGGGGAAAACGCCTGGGAGCATTACCGCAACGACGGCAAGGATTTTCTGCACACCCTCTACAGGCGGCTTAACGACGACCCCGCGGTGATCACCGTCACTCCCAGCGAGTTCCTGGACCAGTTCGGGGCCCAGAAGAGGATCGAGAAGCTGTGGGCCGGCTCGTGGATCAGCGCCGACTTCCACATCTGGATCGGGGAGGATGAGGAGAACCGGGCCTGGAACCTGCTTCTGCAGGCCCGGCAGGAGGTGGAGAAATACAGGCAGACCCATGGCGAGGACCAGCGCTATCAACAGTCCCTGGAGAACATCTACGCCGCCGAGGGCAGCGATTGGTTCTGGTGGTACGGGAACGATCAGAACTCCGGCGACGACAGTAGCTTCGATGCCATCTTCCGCAACACCCTGATACGGACCTACAAAAGCCTCGGCCAGCAGGTGCCCGCCGCGCTGTACATCCCGCTCATCCCCCGGGAAACGCCACCGCCGGACCGGGAGATCACCGGACGCATCAGTCCCTGGATCGATGGCAGCATCGAGGAGACCGAGTGGGCCAAGGGAGGCTACTATGACGACCCGGAGGGAGAGATCGTTCAGCATCTCTACTTCGGGAACGACGAGAATAACCTATCTGTGGCCGTTCAGTTCAAAGAAGATCTGCAGGAGATGGCCGGCCGGGATCTCTTCGTCGCCCTGTATCTGGCCACCCCCGGAGCCGAGAGAGCCAACTCACTGACCCGATACGGGGATCAGGAAAAACCTCCAGGGTATGGGCTTAACTGGGAGCTGGGTATTGACTTTCGAGATCCTACCAGATACACGCTGAGCCGCGCCGGCGGAGATGAGACCTGGGAGATAGTTAAAAGTGGCCCGGCCGTGGCCTTTTCCGGAAATTCCCTGGAGCTGGCCCTGCCCTTCGAGGACATCGCCGCCAGAGCCTACGATGTGGTGAGATTCACTTTGGTGGTGGCCAAGAACGGCCGCGATCTGGACCGTGTGCCGGCCGGCCCGGTGAAAATCTCGGTACCGTCGTCCGCGCGGGGGCAGGTGGTGCTGGAGATGACCGATCCCATCGGGGACGACCATGGCCCCGGCTCCTACATCTACCCCACCAATGCCGCGT
>CBDUWG010000260.1:0-3546 GCA_965370845.1 uncultured bacterium | reverse complement strand
CGCACGCGAACCCCCGGCCAGGGCGGCCAGCGACTCCCTCTGCGCATAATGGCCTTCACCATCCTGTGCAGGGAGATCGATCTCTGTCCCTTGAGCAAAATCTGCCAGCGGTGCTGACCGCGGATCTTGCTCAGGGGTGCCGGGGCCGGCCCTAAAATCTGCACGTCCCGTACACCTGAGCGGCGCACTTCTCTGCGAAGCATCTCCGCCAGCTTCTCGGCTGCCGAGGAAGCCCGAATCTCCTCTGTGGACTGAAGCAGCAAAAGCAGCAGCTTCCCGAAGGGCGGGTAGCCCAGTTCCTTTCTGCTGGGCAGCTCCTGATCGACAAAGGCCTCATAATCGTGGTTCCGAGAGAGACTGATAGCTGTTTCCTCGGGTGAGTGGGTCTGTACCAGAACCTCTCCCCCGGGAGTGCTTCTGCCGGCTCTTCCGGCCACCTGAGTGATCAGCTGAAATGTCCGCTCCGCCGCGCGAAAATCGGGCAAATTCAGGCCGCCATCCGCCGAGACTACACCCACCAGGCTCACCCGCGGGAAATCCAGGCCCTTGGCAATCATCTGTGTGCCCAGCAGAATATCGGCTTTGCCCTGGCGGAACTGCTCTAATATCCGGCGATGGCTTCCCTTCCGGCGGGTAGTATCCTGGTCCATGCGCAGGACCCGGGCCTGAGGAAAGAGCCCCTTGACCTCCTGCTCTACCCGCTGGGTGCCTGTTCCCCGAAACTTGATGTGCTGGCCGCCACACGAGGGGCAGATGTTAGGGGCCGGCTTGCGAAAACCGCAGTAGTGACACTTGACGGTCAGATCCTGGGCGTGGTAGGTCAGGGTAACGTTGCAATGCGGGCAGGTCATGACGAACCCGCACTCCTGGCATTTGATGCAGGTGGAAAAACCGCGGCGGTTCAGGAACAGAATGATCTGCTCTTTTTCCTCCAGCCGCCCGGCGATCTTCTCTCTCAAAATCCGCGAAAAAATCCCCCAGTTATCATCTTTCTTCTCCTGGCGCATGTCTACAATGTTCACTGTGGGAAGGGGCAGCTCGTCGACCCTGTTTGGCAAAGAACAGTAGGTGAACTTCTTTCGCTGAACGTTGTGATAGGATTCCAGGGAAGGGGTGGCGCTGCCCAAAAGGACAACGGCGCCGGACAGTTTTCCCCTCATGATAGCTACATCCCGGGCATGATACCGGGGCTGGGCCTCGGACTGCTTGTAGGAATCCACGTGTTCCTCATCCACAACGATAAGACCCACGTCCTTCAGGGGAGCAAACACGGCCGAGCGTGCACCGACCACGATCTGGTAGTGTCCCCCTCTCATCCTCCTCCAGGCATCATATCGTTCGCCTGCGGAGAGACCGCTATGGAACACGGTCACCTTTTGGCCGAAGCGAGCCCGAAACCGGGAGACCGTCTGTGGCGTCAGGGAGATCTCCGGGACCAGAACGATAGCCCGTCGGCCACCCTCCAGGGTTCGCTGGATGGCCTGAATGTAAACTTCTGTCTTGCCGCTGCCAGTCACCCCGTGGAGCAGGATGACCTGGAATTTGCCCCGCGCAACAGCTCTGTTCACCCTGTCCAGGGCTACTTGCTGATCCGCGTTTAGCCGGTGAGCTGACTCAGAACCCAGGGGCAAATCGACATAGGCTTCTCGCAATCTCTCCTGCTTAAACACCCCCACCAACCCCTTGTCCCGAAGACGACCAAGGGTCTCCCCGGAAATTCCCCTTTCTCGGGACAGATCTGCGGCCCGGGCAACCCCACCCATCTGCAAGAGTGCTTCCAACCCGGCGGCCTGTTTGGGAGCTCGCTTTTGTAAGCTCTCGGCGGCAGTTCTCACCTCCTCCGGCGATATCAACAGACGTGCTGCCTTCTCTGTACGCACCCCCACACGTGGTTTAGCTATTTCCATGCGCACCTGCAAGTGCCCGGCGCTCTGAAGCTGATGAAGGGCCGCGAACAATCCCTCCCTGCCCACCCGGCGGGCCAGGGCTGTATCGCTGATCTCTCCCCGGCAGACAAGGGTTTTGACGATCTCCGCCTGTAGAGGGGAGGAACGCCGCAATTTCCGTGCCAAGGCCTCGGCATACGGCTCCCTTAGCCGGATCAGTTTTTTCCCCTTGCGCCGAAGCTCAGCAGGCAAAGCGGCCTTGAAAGCATCGCTCCAGGAGCAGAGATAATATTCCGAGATCCAGCGGGTCAAGGCCACCATATTGGCGTCGAAGAGGGGCTCGGGATCCAAGAGGTCCAGGATGTCCTTGACCTGCGAAACGGAACTTCTGCCCACCAGATCCACCACGATGCCGGTAGTGGTTCGTCGGCCCAGGGGCACCAGCACCCTGCTGCCCACCTTTACTTTGCCGCGCAACGACGGCGGCACAGAATAGGTAAACTCCTTGTCAGCTCCAAAGGGCAGGACGATCTGGGCGTAGAATTTGGGCATGGAGATTTCCAGCGGTAAGTTGGCGGATAATGCTGTTTCCGCCTAATAAAACAGGGGTTAGGGAAAAACACAACCAAATACTGTCAGCGGAGATTGAAGACATCGTGGCCGTGCACCCGGATCTCGCCCGGCTTGATCTGCGCCATAGCCGGCTTCCACAAATTCTCGGCCATCAATTTCTTCTTTTCGCCGGTGGTCAAGAAGCCCAAAAAACTAAAACGAGGACCGATGTTAAGCTCGGCCCGAGATGCTACATTCCCTTCAGCTTTCAATATAGAGGACGTCCCAGCTTCAGTCAAGATAATTTCCTTATCCAAGAATCATTCCATTTTTTTTAAAAAAAATACTTGCTTTTTTCTTTTTTTGTTCATATAATTTAGCAGAACGCCAACGAAGGTCGCCTGGGGCCGATAGTTAGCCAGTTGCCGGCCCTGGCGACTCCGAGGTTGAAACTCGAAAAGGAGGCGATGCCCATCGAGAGGTAATCGTGCGAAGTTCCCTCCTAAGGTTGATTATGCTAAATAAAAAAGGGGGGCAACATGCTTTTCTTATCCATCTTCACCTTTGATGCGGCGAACCGAGGGGCTGTTATCAAAAGGCGCGCCTTGGATGGTGAGAAAACCCCCGAGGGCGTCCAAGTGGTCATGGAGGTGGTTGATCTAGCTAAAAATCGCGTTTTCCGCATCTCCGAGGTAACCGATCCCAAAGCCATCTTGGCTGCGAATATGGCCTGGAGCGATCTGGGAAAGATCGAGACCATTCCGGTTATGGAAACCACAGAGGTTCTGGAAACTCTACAGCGGATGAATGAGAAGGAACATTGCCGTAAGAAGAACGTTCGCCCGCTGGAGTTCATCTGGCAACCTCAACTTTGAGGTTTTATAGATCCGCTGGGCTTTCCAGGCTATTCTCTTCGGTGGTCAACTCGATCGGGTTTGATGGAAAAAGCGGGGCCGGCTGATAAACAGTCTGCCCCGCTTTGCATCTGCGGTCCGTTTTTCGAAAAAACCCTCAGCACCCGGAAGTGGACATCGATGAGGTACCGGCAAACAGGAAGAAAAAAATCTGTAAAAACTTAAAAAAAGGACTTGACAAAAATTGACCGATG
>CBDUWG010000259.1:0-3547 GCA_965370845.1 uncultured bacterium | reverse complement strand
AATCCTTGAATCCTTGGATCCTTTCTTTCCACCACCCACCACTCCCGCACACCACCTACAGCAAACCCCCACTCAAGTCTCAAAAAATGACCCAAAAAACCCGTTGCGCACTCACTCGTTTTGTGTTAAATTGGCCTGTGGGGTCGGTCATTGCTATTTGCATTCTGGCCAACGCCCCGGACAGGCAGGGGAACTTTTTCCGGGTTCCCCGGGCCTTTGGCTAAATTCACCTGGTGGACTACTTTGACTCGAGAGATGAACACAAATCACTGGGTATTGTGCTGATGAAAGCGGTGATGGCTCCATATCACCGTATTTTTATATGCCTGAGCAGCCTGGAAATCGCCCATGCTTGAGCAGATCTCCGTGGTGGCCGTCATTCCGGCCCGCTATGGTTCCACTCGTTTTCCGGGAAAGCCCCTGGCCCCTTTGGCCGGCAAGCCCATGATCCAGCACGTATACGAGCGGGTCCGCAGATCCTCCCTGGTCTCCGATGTGCTGGTGGCCACCGATGATCAGCGCATCCTCCGGGCCGTGGAGCAATTTGGGGGCAAAGCGGTGCTCACCTCTCCCGACCACCCCTCGGGCACCGATCGGGTGGGAGAGGTGGCCGCCGGGCTGGACGCGGGGGTGGTGGTGAACGTGCAGGGGGACGAGCCGCTGATCGATCCGCAGGTCGTGGATCAAGCGGTGCGGCCCCTTCTGCAGGACGATGCTTTGCAGATGACCACCCTGGCGCATGAGTTGGAGAATTCCGTCGATATGGCAAACCCCGATGTGGTCAAGGTGAGGATCGACAAGGAGGGTTTCGCCCGCTCCTTTTTCCGTCTGCCGGAGGCGGAGACAAGCGATGGGAGTGCCGGGGATCATGTTCTCAAGCACGTGGGGCTGTATGCCTATCGCCGTCCCTATCTTCTTGAGCTGATAGCAATGCAGCCCACAGAGCAGGAGTGTGCCCTGGGGCTTGAGCAGCTGCGGGCCCTGGAGCACGGCTGCCGCATAAAGGTGGTGGTCACGGAGTGCGGCTGCCTGGGGGTGGACCGGCCCGAAGATCTAAAGAGGGCTGAGCTGATTTTGGGAGAGCGAAAGGAGGCGTCGCTCTGAACGCGAAAACGAAGACTTGCAAGCACATCTTCGTCACCGGGGGTGTGGTCTCCTCCCTGGGCAAGGGGATCGCCGCGGCCTCGCTGGGCAACCTGCTGCAAGCCAGGGGGTTGAAGGTCAATATCCAGAAATTGGATCCATACATCAACGTGGATCCGGGCACCATGAACCCCTTTCAGCACGGGGAGGTGTTCGTCACCGAGGATGGTGCCGAGACGGATCTGGACCTGGGCCACTATGAGCGGTTCGTGGGTGTTGAGACCGGCAAGGAGAACAACTGCACCACCGGCCAGATCTACTACACCGTGATCACCAAAGAGCGCCGGGGGGATTTTTTAGGGGGCACGGTGCAGGTTATCCCCCATATCACCAATGAGATCAAGGAGCGGATACGGCGGGTGGAGAAACTGGACGGGGGCGCCGATGTGGTCATCACCGAGATAGGGGGCACCGTTGGTGATATCGAGAGCCAGCCCTTTTTAGAGGCCATTCGCCAGCTACGGTTGGAGTTGGGGCCGGAAAACGCCATCTTCATTCACCTTACTCTGGTGCCTTATATCGAGGCCGCCGGCGAGTTGAAAACCAAGCCCACCCAGCACAGCGTCAGGGTCCTTCGGGAGATCGGCATCCAGCCGGACCTGCTTTTTTGTCGCACCCAGCGGAGACTGACCAAGGAGATCAAGGCCAAGATCGGTCTGTTCTGCAACGTCGCTCCGCACGCGGTCATCGAGGCCCGTGATGTCGATTCTATCTATGAAGTGCCCCTGTTGTTCCGGCGCCAGGGCGTAGATGATCAGATTTTGCGTCTGCTGCACATTCGCCGGGCCGACACCATCGATCTGAGCGATTGGCAGCGGATGGTGCAGAAGATCCGGCGTCCCATTTATGAGGTGGACGTGGCCCTCTGCGGGAAGTATGTCCATCTTCGCGACGCCTACAAAAGCATCAACGAGGCCTTCGTGCACGCCGGTGTGGCCAATAACGCCCGGGTGAACGTCCGGCTCCTGAACGCCCAGGACCTGGAGGGAAAGGCCGGGGAAGATCCCCTGAGGGACATCGACGGCTTGCTGGTTGCTCCGGGGTTCGGAGAGCGGGGCATCGAGGGGAAGATCGAGGCTGTCCGCCAGGCACGCCAGAGAGGAATTCCCTTCCTGGGCATTTGCCTGGGCATGCAGTGCGCCGTGGTGGAGTTCGCCCGAAACGTATGCGGTCTTCAGGGAGCGAACAGCTATGAGTTTGACCGGACCACACCTCACCCGGTAATTCACCTGATGCCCGACCAGGAGAACGTGCTGGATATGGGGGGAACCATGCGTTTGGGAGCATATCCCTGCGTTTTGAAGGCCGGATCTCTGGTCCGTAAGGCATACGGACAGGACAAGATCAGCGAACGGCACCGGCACCGTTATGAGTTCTTCAATCGCTACCGCCAGCAGTTGACCGAGGCAGGCATGGTGATCAGCGGCCAGTCCCCAGATGGCCGCCTGGTGGAGATCGTCGAGCTGAAGGACCATCCCTGGTTTGTCGGGTGCCAGTTTCATCCCGAGTTCAAATCGCGGCCCACCGTGGCCCATCCTCTGTTCCGGGAGTTCATTAAGGCGGCTCGCCGCTACCGGCGCTCCCGGCTGGAGGCCGAGTCCCCGGCTGGTAAGGAAAACAGCTCGTGACCAGAACTGTTAAGATCGGGCAGATAGAGATTGGCCGCGGCCATCCCCTGGCCCTCATAGCCGGTCCCTGCGTGGCAGAGAGCGAGCAGATCGTTCTGCAGACGGCCCGCATGGTCAAGGAGACGGCTGAGAAGCTGGACGTGCCGGTCATCTTCAAGGCCTCCTACGCCAAGGCCAACCGGCTGAGGGGCGAGTCATATGCTGGGCCGGGTTTGCAGGAGGGGCTGCGTATTCTGGCCCGGGTCAAGCAGGAGCTGGACCTGCCCATCCTGACCGACGTTCACTGTCGGCAGGAGGTGGAGCAGGTGGCTCAGGTGGCCGATGTCATCCAGATTCCCGCCTTTCTGTGCCGGCAAACGGAGCTGGCCAGGGCAGTGGGAAACACCGGCTGTGCGGTGAACCTCAAGAAGGGACAATTCCTGGCCCCTGAGGACATGCGGCATCTGGCCGAGAAGATCCTGTCCACGGGCAACGAGCGCATCATGTTCACGGAACGTGGGGCCACCTTCGGGTACCGGGACCTGGTGGTGGATATGCGCTCCCTGGTGATCATGCGCGACCTGGGTTTTCCGGTGGTCTTCGATGCCACCCACAGCGTGCAACAGCCCGGCGCCGGCGGGACCGTCTCGGGAGGACAACCTCGATTTATCCTTCCCCTGGTTCGTGCGGCGGTGGCCGCTGGCTGTGACGTCCTGTTCCTGGAGACGCACCCGCGGGTGGAGGAGGCTCTCTGTGATGCCACCTGCATGTTGCCTATCGACCGTCTGGAGGAGGTG
>CBDUWG010000258.1:0-3550 GCA_965370845.1 uncultured bacterium | reverse complement strand
CACTTTTCGTTCGGCCAGCCGCCCGCCTCGCGGTCCTCCGCTACCCCCTCGAAAACTCGGGGAAAGCAGACTCTCCGGGTGCTAACGCACCCTCCAGCATGACAAAAGAAGAAAAAGGCCCTCTCGATCATTCGAGAAGGCCTTTTTTACATCGATGATACCGTTGAAGAGGTCTATTTCACCGGCGGTGCATTGAGCAGATCCACATCGAACTCGCCGACCTGGTTGGAAGCCTCCGACTTCAGCCCATCCACCGCCTTGACCATGTAGAAGTAGTTTTCTCCCACATTCCCGCCGGCGCCTACATCGGTGTAGATGATATCGCTGGTACCGGCCAGAGAATCGCCCGAGGAGGCCGCATCTGTGCTCCGGTAAATCACGTAACGTTCCACGCCGCCTTCGCTGAAAGGCTCTGTCCAGTGCAGGAAGATGTCGCCTTCCACCAGCTGAACACCGAGATCGTCTATGGCCTCCGGCGGACCGGCGGTGCACTTCACGTAAGAGATGAGCAAATCATCGATACCGCCCTCCACGTAATCGCCATTGGCAGGGCTCTCCGAGGCCTGTACCCTGATCACCATCTGATCCGACAGGGCGATGACCTTTTCCAGATCCACCTCCAGGGAGCGCCAGTTGGCCAGGGTGGTCACATCGCCGAAAAAGACCAGATTGACCGGAAATGTGGAGCCGCCATCGTTGGACAGATCGATGCGGAAAAAATCCCCGTCGGGATCATCCCCCTGATCCCTCTGACCGTGAAAGTACATCATGGACAGATGGGCGGTGGAATCTCCAGTTAGATCGATGACCGGAGAGCGGGTGGCCGAGATGCCTTGGTCCACATCGTCTATGCCCGCATTGATATTCTGGGCTGTGATCCAGGCGTAGATGCCGGGGTCAACAGTGGTGTCGTCTCCGGGCTGATAGCTGGTAGGATTAGGATCGAGACGCTCAAAGGCCCCGGTGATGGCCGTGTGCGTGGGGTCTTGAGTCCAGTCGGAGGAGGACTCAAAATCGTTGCTGTTGATGATGACAAGCTCCCCGACTTGGGCGGAGTAGACGGCGGCGGGAGCATCGCTGGGACTGTATATCACTCCGGAGGTTTCCGCCTCGGCACTGAAATAATACTCCGGCTCATCGGAGCAGCCGGCCGGGAGCAATATGGCCCGATGCAGGTCGCCGCCCAGAGGCGCCAACGGCAAGGTGAGATAGGTGCCTCCGTCATAGCGATAGTGCAGAAGGCCAGAGCCGGGGACATATGAGTCGCCGGACTCTTTGATCTGCACCATCATGGTATCGGGAACGCCCGGATCGAGGTACTCGGACAGTCCGTCGGGGAAAAGAATGCTCAGAGGCGCATGAGAGGCCATATCCAGGCCGGGATTGCCCCACAGAGCTCCCCACTCGAAGGTCTCGTACTTGTTGTAGTACCACAGCCCATTGGTGTACATGTCTCTCAGGGCCCGTTGATGAGCCTCACCCTGGGTGTAATCTCCCGATGTGACGTAGGTGGTGAAGAAATAATCCATCGACTGGCTGGAGCCATCATAAGGATCGTTCCATCCCCCATTCCCATAGGCCACCTTGGTGGCACCCAGAAAACCCACACCACCCTGCTGCATCATGGCCTGGCCGATATTCAAATAGTCGGTGTCGGAATTGCTGCAGGCATCGGCGAAGATGATGGCCGGGTAATCGTCATTGAGATAGGAACAGGTGCTGTTGGAGATGAAAGCCCCGCCGGGACTGTACATGATGTAGCAACCGGTAGGCGAACCGTGGCCGGCCCAGTTGACGAAGGCGAAGGTGCCAGTGGACCAGATGTCCCGAACGTTGCTCCAGGTTAGGTTGTGGTCCATGGGATAGCTGGAGTGACCCAACTCGTACATGCGGGTCATGGTCCAATCGCTCATCCATGTCTGATCCACCTTGGCCTCCATGAGCACAGCATTATCAGTGTCCTCCCAGAAGAAGGCGCCAAGAAGGAGGATGTTCTTCTTGAAAGAATCGCTGTCGTTCTGCTCGTAAGCCACGGATTTCTGGCAAATGCTCTGCACCGTGCTGGGAGTACTCCAGGGAATGCGGCCAACGTTCACCTCGTTATAGAAATCGATGGGGTCGGAGCTTTCACCATATTGGTGGTCCTCATCGTCATCCCAGGATTGGTCGTCGGGAAGGGAAAGCTCGGCATAGTAAAAATCAGTCTCCGGCTTTCCATATCCAACATCCTGCCAGGTACGGCGCATGGGCACATCGTCATAATGGCCGGCCAGGAGCACATCCTCGATGCCCCACTCCCCCGAGGGATACTTGTCCCGCAGAAAGTTCCTCATGTTCTCGGCCAGATCGTAGCCACCCCCGTAGTTGGCCTCGATCCAGGCGGTGGTCACCACCTTGACGTTCCTGCCCTTGGAGGTTTCCCAGTTCACCAAAGGCGCTACCGATGAGGTGCAGGCATCGGTGGTGATGATGACGAAGTCGTAGAGCCCCTTTCCTCCGGGCATATTTGGAGAGTACCAGCCCTGAGCCTGATCATAATTGAGGATGATTTCCCGGGCCACATTCTCCGTCCTGGCCAGGTTGTCAATTACGATTTCCCTGCCCTTGTCCACAAACCTGTAAGTCACGTGCACGGTGAGATCCGGAAAATAGGTCAGCTCACCGTACAGAGGGCGGTAGCTGAAGGGAGTCACCCGCACATCCACCAGGTTGTACTTGCGGTACCCGGCCGTGCGAACAATCTCCACCACCTCTTGCGGATACGGCTCGTCGCTGCCATAAACGGAGCTGTAATTCTGCTCATACTCTCTCCTCTCCCGCTCATAGACCAGAGGATCTTCTTGACCAATAACTCTGGGCAGAGGAGCAGGAGGAATCTGGTAGGTCCCGGGGAGGACGATGCCCTGGCCGGCATCGAAACTGACTTCCACCAGCTCAGCTCCCGGCGGAATCGCCAGAGCAAAGATCTTTGATGGAAGATTCGGCTTTCCCGGAACAAGCAGACGGCCAAAGTGCTCGACAAGAATTTCCTGTCCCTGCTCTGTGTCTTTTATCCCATAAGCTCCAACAGGTATGGAGACACTTATCTTTCCATGCTGCTGCGAATCGGCCCAGGCCAGACCACTGAAAAGCAGCGAAAACGTCACAGCGAATAACAGCGGGGCTTTCACTTTCCGGCTCATCTACAAACTCTCCTTCCTGATCGTTTATCGGATATCACCTGGAAACTATCCTCCTGTTTCCGTAATTGAAGAGTAATCTTTCTGATGCTTCGCCGAAGCTTCACTCACCTCAATAAGCAAAAAAGGAAATGTGCTCCTATTCTTTTATATTCTATCAGATTGTGAGCTCTTTGTCAAGGGGTTTTAATCTTTTCCGGTTTCTCTGTTTTGTGGCGAGAACTTACCGGTGGCGTCGGGTCACCGTACACGACGCCGCAAATTGTCTCTGCTTTTCTTGTGGATGATAACATCCACAAGGAGCGTAGGGAATGTAAAAAGAATGTGGGTCGTCACACGAATGTGTGGGTGATGAAATGATCTAATATATT
>CBDUWG010000257.1:0-3577 GCA_965370845.1 uncultured bacterium | reverse complement strand
GAGAGCGGTGTGCCCACCTTTCGGGGACACGATGGTTTGTGGAAGAAGTTCCGGCCCGAGGAGCTGGCCACTGTGGATGCCTTTCTACGGAACCCGGAGTTGGTCTGGGCGTGGTACCAGCATCGCCGGGAGATTCTCTCACAGGCTCGGCCCAACCCAGGTCACCTGGCCTTGAAGGATTTGGAAAAGAGATTCGAAGATTTCACTCTGATCACACAGAATATCGATGGACTGCATCAGAAAGCGGGCAGCCGTCGAATGGTAGAGCTTCACGGGAATATCCGCCGCAATCGCTGCCTGGATTGCGGCAAGATCTATGAGACCCTCGACTCTGGCCAGGAAACCACCGTTCCCACCTGTGAGTGCGGGGGCTCCCTTCGACCGGACGTGGTTTGGTTCGGCGAATCCCTTCCTCCCCAGGCCCTGAAGGATGCCCTTAATGCCGCGATCCGCTGCGACATTTTTCTAAGCGTGGGCACCTCGGCGGTGGTGCATCCCGCCGCCTCCCTCCCCACAATAGCCCGAGGGCACGGTGCCTTTGTGGTGGAGATCAACCTCGAGCCAACCATCATCTCCGATCAGGTTGACGTGTCCATCCAGGGCAGGGCGGGGGAGATCTTGCCCAGGTTGATAGAAGCCTTGTAAGAGGAAAGGTGAGGATACGAGGTGCTCCGGCGAATGGGCAAGATCGAGTGAGTGATCCATAAGGCCGGGGGGAGCGTTGCGCTCCAGGAAAGCTCGGATTGAAGATTTCATCCTCAACAGCAACGGCTTTCCCATCACCTAGAGGGAAAATGCCAATATGCTCAAAGCCCAGCGAATTTGATCGGGACAATGAGAATTTACCCTTCAAATTGGCACAAATCTCATCCGGAGGTTTCCTTGAGACGGTTCTTCTTACCCCTCATCCTCTGCACGCTGTTCTTGTCGGGTTGCGCTTACTACAATACTTTTTACAATGCCAAGAGGCAGTTCAAGAAGGCGGAGGAATCCTACAAGGATAGCCCGCCTGAGCTCGGTCTGGCCGGCGGTCAGAGGGAGCTCTACGAGCAGGCCATCAAGAAGGCCTCCAAGGTGCTCACCTTCTATCCCAACAGCAAATATGTCGATGATGCTCTGTTTATGGTGGGCAAAGCTTATTTCCGTATGGAAGCGCTTGGCAAGGCCCAGCGCAAATTCGAGGAGCTGCTGGCCAATTATCCTCAGAGCAAGTTCCGGTGGGAGACATATTACCTGTTGGGCACCACTCTGTACTATCTGGACGACCTGACCAGGAGCAGGGATGCTTTGAGCGCGGTCATCGATGCCAAGAAGAAGAACGACTGGGCCGATGATGCCCAATTTCTCCTGGGCGAGATGGTCTTCGACATTGGTGATTACCAGCAGGCTGTGGAGGAGTACTCCCGGATACCGGAAGTTTATCCCAAAAGTCCGCTCAAGGCCGATGCCCTGTCCATGATAGGGGAGTGCCATTTCAAGTTGGGCAACTATCGGGAAGCGCTGGCCGCCATTCAAGAATCCAGTGAGCATGAGTCTCGGTGGCAGAGCAGGTATATGCTTGATCTCCGTGCCGGAGAATGTTATCTGAAGCTGAGTGAGTATCAGCAGGCTCTGACGACTTTCGAGCGCTTGGCCCGGTCCGATCGTTATATAGATCACCTGCCCCAGATCCGCCTCAGAATAGCGGAAGTTTACTATTTTATGGGAGATAGCGTGCAGGCCATTCAGGACTATGAGGAGATTATCAAGAAAAACCCGAAAACCAAGGAGGCCGCCTGGGCATATTACCAGCTCGGTTTAATTCAGATGGAGAATTTCGACCATCTATCTGTGGCCAAGGACTATTTCGACAAGAGCAAATCCGAGTTTACCTCGTCGGAAGCAGCGGGATTGGCCTCTCTGAAACGAAGCCAGATCAACAAACTGGAGGAATACCAGCAGAAGGTAGCTGCCTCGGACAGTCTGCCGGATGCCCAGCTGATGTTTGCTCTGGCGGAGACCTATCTGTTGGATTTGGACCGGCCTGATTCGGCCCTAGTTCACTATCAGAAAGTGGTGGAACTCGTCCCTCTCAGCAAATATGCTCCCCCGTCTGCTTTTACCGCGGCCTGGATTGTGGAGAATATCACCAAAGACACGGTCAAGAGCCGACAGATGTATCAGGATCTAATCGCCGCTTATCCCTTCTCGGAAAGTGCAAATGCCGCCAGAGAGCGGCTGAACCAGCCGGCCGTGGTGGATACCAGTGATCAGAACGTCGCCGAGCGTTTCCGCCGGGCGGAGGACCTGCTATTAAAGGACAACGACGTGGATGGTGCTCTGGCTCAGTATCAGTCAATTGTCACCGATTTTCCCCTGAGCCCTTATGCTCCCAAGGCCGAGTGCGCCCGGGCCTGGACCATGGAATACATGAAGGGCGATCTCGATTCCGCCATGACCATCTTCAAACAGCTGGCCGAGAAGTACCCTGATTCCGAATGTGCTGCCCTGGCCCAGAAGAAGATTACCCCGCCGCCCGTCGTAAGCCCGGCGGATACGACTACACCAGCTCCGGCGGACACAACTACACCGGCCGCGGCGGATACGACCGTCCAGGCCACAACCAGCGAAGAGCTTGAAGGGCGGGGGGAAGGAGAGGAAAGCGTCCAGACAGAGGAGGAACCCGACCGGAGGAGGCCTGGGCGCCGTCAGTAGCGGAAAGACCAGCCAGAGGATCTGTAGGGTGTCTGCATTGATTCAGCAGAAGGTCAGGATTTTAGCAAAAGAGGAGCTTGCCGCCGAGGTTTTTCTAATGCAGGTCCATTGTCCTCAGGTTGTTTCTATGGGCCAACCGGGTCAGTTTCTACACCTTCGTGTTGGGGAAGACCCGGACCCCCTGTTGCGTCGTCCGTTGAGCATCTTCAGGACGGATCCCGAAAAGGGGGTGGTGAGCCTTCTGTTTCGTGTGGTGGGCAGGGGTACGCGCGTCATGAGCCGGATGAGAGTTGGGGAGACTATTGATCTGATAGGTCCCCTGGGCCGGGGTTTTTCCGCTGCGCAGGGGACGCGTACAGCTTTGGTTGTAGCTGGCGGATTGGGGGTGGCCCCCCTTTTTTTTCTGACCGAGAGTCTCGTTCAGAAAGGGGTCTGTGTCCACTTTCTGTTAGGGGCCCAAAGTAAAGAGCAGCTTCTCTGTTGCACCATGTTGCGGAGCCTGGGCGCCGGTCTGCTGATTTCCACAGACGACGGTAGCGCCGGGTTTCACGGTCTGATCACTCAGTTGCTGGAGGAGCTTCTTGCAAAAGAGAACTTCGATTGTAGCTGCACAATGATCTTCTCCACCGGGCCTGAGGTAATGATGGCCGGGGTGGCTTCCCTGGCCCGCCGGTTCAGCAGTCCCGCCCAATTTTCCCTGGAGCGGAGGATGGCCTGTGGGGTGGGAGCCTGTCTGGGCTGTGTGGTGCTGTGCCGCACCCGGAACGGAGGCAGGGAGTATCGCCGGGTGTGCGCCGACGGCCCCGTGTTCGACTTGGAGGATGTGGTCTTTTGAGGGGTGAAGATGCCACGCGGATGAATCCGGAAATTTATAAATTTTGCG
>CBDUWG010000256.1:0-3592 GCA_965370845.1 uncultured bacterium | reverse complement strand
AAAATGAAAAATGCAAGATGGAAAAAGCAGTTGAGCTTTGCCTTTACGAATCCCGGATCCCGAACCCCGGTTCCCGGTAATTCATCGAGTCTCGCTCTATTCCCGAGGTAAGCCCATGTTTCAGCCGCCGACCATAGCCTGGGAAGATAACCATGTGGTGATGATCGATCAGACCAGGCTTCCGGGAGAGCTCATTCTGCACCGATGTGATACCGTCGAGCAGATGGCAGAGGCCATTCGATCACTTCGTGTCAGGGGCGCTCCGGCCATTGGGATCGCCGCCGCCTATGGGGTCATTCTGGGGTTGCAGGGTTGTTCCGCGTCCACCTTTGAGGAGCTTGAAGAACAGATGGAGCGGGTAATGGTCCTGATGCGAGCCACCAGACCCACCGCCGTCAATTTGCCGTGGGCATTGGAACGCCTCAGGTCTGTGGCCGTGGAGCACAAGGGTGCCTCTGTGGCCGAGATCAAGAAGGCCCTTTTAGTAGAGGCCCAGACCATTCATCAGCAGGATGCCCGGCTGTGCCGTCAGATCGGAGAAAACGGCCAGGAACTGGTGCACGAGGGAGCCAGGGTGTTGACTCACTGTAATGCCGGCAGGTTGGCCACCGGAGGGATTGGGACGGCCCTGGGCATTCTCTACGTGGCTCACCGGCAGGGCAAGAAGATCACCGTTTATGCAGACGAGACCCGGCCTTTGTTGCAGGGAGCCCGGCTGACCACCTGGGAATTGATGCAGGAGGGTATTCCGGTGATCCTGATCTGTGACAACTCCGCTGCCCGTCTTATGGCCCGGGGCCGGGTGGATTTTGCCCTGGTCGGTGCCGATCGTATCGCCGCCAACGGCGATGTGGCCAACAAGATAGGCACATACAACCTGGCAGTTCTGTGCGCAAAACATAACCTGCCCTTTTACGTGGCCGCCCCTTCCTCCACCTTGGATCTCGCTCTTTCCGACGGGGATCAGATCCCTATCGAGGAGCGGGCCGCCGAGGAAGTCACCGAGTTCTGTGGACGGCGTAGCGCTCCGTTGGGGGTTGCGGTGAGCAACCCGGCCTTCGACGTCACCCCCGGGGAGTTGGTCTCGGCCATTATCACCGAGAAAGGGGTTTTCAGATCGCCCTATAGGCGCAGCTTATCCCGGATGAAGAATCATCGGGGGATCAGGGTGCTGCCCGATTATAGCGGATTGCTGATATAAGTTCACCGCCATCAGGGCTAGTTTTTCCTTGACAAACTTTGTAAAAAATAGTATTTTAGGAAATTCAATAGTTTAAAAATTGATTTTTGGGGGAAGGATGAAAACCTTTAGTTTAAAATCAAGCCAGATCGAGAGAAAGTGGTATCTCGTCGACGCCCAGGGCAAGGTGCTGGGCCGTTTGGCCACGGAGCTTGCCTCCGTGTTGCGAGGCAAGAGGAAACCTACCTATTCCCCGCATTTGGATAATGGGGATAACGTGGTGGTGGTAAATGCTGAGAAGGTGATGGTAACCGGGAAAAAGAGGGAGCAGAAGCTCTATTACCATCACACCGGATATCCCGGAGGTCTGCGAACGAATACATTCGCTGAGCTTCAGGCCCGGAAACCGGAGCAGATTGTGAAGCTGGCCGTGAAGGGGATGTTGCCCCATAATAGTCTGGGTCGACAGATGCTAAAGAAGCTGTACATCTATGCGGGACCTGAGCACCCACACAACTCTCAGAAGCCCCAGCCGTTAGAGCTGCTCTGATTGGTATCCTCTGGAATACGTCCGGCCTTTTGAAATTGTACTGTCCACCGACGGGAGCGGTCTTTTAGCCGTCAGTGGTTTTTTTGCGAGGTGGATTCGTCAATAAGGGGGAGTTCTCACGTGGAGAAAAAAACATATCAAGCCTTAGGAAGAAGGAAAGAGGCCGTGGCGCAAGTGCGTCTTGTGGAGGGAAAGGGCCAGCGGCACATCAATGGAAAACCCATGAAAAGCTACTTTGGGCGCGAGACCCTTGACATGATTGTGGAACAGCCGTTTAAGCTGACAGACACTCAGGACCGGTTCGATCTGCTGGTCAACGTGAAGGGCAGCGGTCTCTCTGGACAGGCTGGGGCCATCAGGCTGGGTGTTGCCCGGGCACTGACGAAGAGTGACCCGGACTTGCGCGGCCAGTTGAAATCAGCCGGTTTTCTCACCAGAGATCCGCGGATGACAGAGCGCAAGAAGTACGGTCTTGCCGGAGCCAGAAAAAGGTATCAGTTCTCAAAGAGGTAATTTGAAAGGTTTGCTGCTGTTTTTCCAGAGAGAGGAGCTTGCTGTATGGCTATAGTTACCATGAAACAGCTTCTAGAGGCTGGCGTTCATTTCGGACATCAAACCCGGCGGTGGAACCCGAAGATGAAGAAATTCATCTTTACCAACCGGGGTGGTATCTACATCATCGATCTCAAAAAAACGGTCGAGCGCATCGGGAAAGCCTACAACCTGATAATGAAGAGTGTTGAGAAAGGAGAATCGGTTCTTTTCGTAGGCACTAAAAAACAGGCCAGGGAGGCGGTAACAGCCGAAGCGCAGAGGTGCGAAATGCACTATGTCACTGAGCGTTGGCTTGGTGGGATGCTGACCAACTTTCAGACCGTCAGGCAGAGCCTGAAGCGTCTGGAGGAAATTGAGAAGATGAGCCAGGACGGCTCCTTTGAAAAATTTACAAAAAAAGAAGTTCTCAAGCTGGAGAAAGAGCAGAGGAAATTGGAGAAAACACTGGGCGGCATTCGGGCCATGGGTCGTCTGCCCGGGGTTGTCTTCATCGTGGACACCAAGAAGGAGAAAATCGCTGTAGCGGAAGCCAACAGGCTGAATATTTCCATCGTGGCAATACTTGATACTAACTGTGACCCGGATGTGGTTGATTACCCCATTCCCGGCAACGATGATGCCATCAAGTCCATAAAGCTTATCTCCAAGATAGTTGCCGATGCTGTGCTTGAGGCGAAGGGAAAAACGGCTGCTATCCAGGCAGAAGAAGAAGAAAAGGCAACGGAAGAACAACCTCAGGCATGAGGTTGTCCAGCAGCAGAGCATCTCAGGAGGATTGCATGAGTATTTCAGCGAAGACAGTTAAAGAATTGAGAGAGAAAACGGGCGCCGGAATGATGGATTGCAAGCATGCCCTGGAAGAGGCCGGTGGAGACACTGAGAAGGCGGTGGAGATTTTGCGGAAGAAGGGGCTTGCGGCGTTGGCCAAGAGGGCGGGGAGAGAGACAACAGAGGGGGTCATCGCCTCCTATATCCATCCTGGCGAACGTTTAGGGGTTCTAGTTGAGGTTGACTGCGAGACCGATTTCGTGGCCCGGACCCCAGACTTCCGGGCCTTTGTAAAAGAAATCAGCATGCAGGTGGCGGCGGCTAATCCGCTGGTATTGCGTCGGGAGGATCTGCCTGAGGAGGACGTGGAGCGGGAGAGGGAGATATATCGCGATCAGGCGCGCAGTCAGAACAAGCCGGAGAAGATCATCGAAAAGATAATCCAGGGCAAGATTGAGAAATACTATCAGGAGGTCTGTCTTCTCGACCAGCAATATATCAAAGACAGTGATAAGCAGATTTCCCAACTGGTGGAAGAT
>CBDUWG010000255.1:0-3595 GCA_965370845.1 uncultured bacterium | reverse complement strand
CTATTCCAAAAGTAGATAGAAAAGAAAAGTCGTATCGAATTACTTTAAGAATCTACAACATCTTGGGGGAAACAGTGAGAACTTTGGTGGATAGAACGCAGGATACGGGTAAGTATCAGGTGGTCTGGGATGGGAAAGATGAATATGGAAAGGGAGTAGGCAGTGGAGTATATTTCTGTTGCTCGAGCATTGCAGGTAATTTCTGTAATGTCACTAAATTATTGCTATTAAGATAGGGCTCAACAATATAAATTTGGGATCTATTGAAACTTCGACAAAGAAAAAGGCAAAGAGATGAGAATAAAAACTTGTCGAATGCCTATATGCGCCTAAAAGCAATAAGTGATTCTAAATCACATTTGTTGTGATTTTATGGAAATCGACGGAGTATTCCTGTTATAAACTTCTTATCCAAGTTTTATGTGCTTGAGAGGAGGCAAAGAAAGTTAATAGATATTTTAATCTTAATATGTAGTTCCAATAATTTCAATAGACCATGAAATAATCGGTTTAATCCCCACTATGAAAGGGGGCGTAATATCATGTTCGGCGGGTTCGGGCCTACGGAAATTATCGTCATTCTGCTCATCGTGCTGTTACTGTTCGGTGCCAAACGTATTCCCGAGGTGGCCCAGGGGTTGGGAAAGGGGCTTCGGGAGTTCAAGAAGGCGGCCAAGGACATTCAGAAGGACATCGACAATGCCGGTGAGGAAGATAAGACGACCGAGAAGTAAAGCCCCGGTTACTCCTTTGATGATTTTTAGATGTTCCCAGGGAGCGACTGGATCCCCTGGCTGGCGTGCTGCTGGCCGCTAAGGACAACATCGGCATAAAAGGGAAACAAACTACATGTAGGTGGAGAATTCTGGAAAACTTCATATTCCCCTTGTGATGCCATGGTGGTCCGCCGTCTCAGGGAGGCGGACGTGGTGCTGATGGGGTTTTTCGTGGGACAGGTCATGAGGACCGCAGAGGGGAAGACCAATCCGCAGGCGGCGAACTCTCTGTTGCCGGAGCGTCTGGGGGAGAAGTAGCCTGGTAGGCTTTTTTCTCTGGAGAGAACTTTTTGGGGCCGTCTCGGCAGGGCGGTCTTTCGCCATTGGTTGCTTTTCGGACCAGATGTATTGATTTCTTCGGTGAATGGTCAGTTGTTGCCCGGGACGATGTAGGGGGGAAGAGGCGCTTGATATCTTTTCTTCGGAAACTTTCATGAAGGTCAAAAAACTGAACCTGTTGCTCACCTATAGGTGTCCGTCCCAGTGCCGGCACTGTGGCTATTTTTGCGGCCTGGAGGGAAGAGGGTTGATGACGGCGCAGGACGTCAAAGGTTATTTGCAGGAGCTGAGCGATCACCCCCTGGAATCGCTGTGGATTTACGGTGGGGAGCCCTTTCTCTATTCCGGTGTGCTGATGGAGATGGTAAAGATCGCCCGAAAGAGACATGTGCCTCGAATCGGTGTTTTGACCAACGGCTATTGGGCCACAAGCTCAAAGGGAACTCTGAAGAAGCTATCTGATCTGAAAAGTGCCGGGCTCAACGCCATCGTTATAAGTAGCGATGGATTTCATACAGAACGGGTGCCCCCCGAGTTTGCCATCAATGCTGCCCAGGCCGCTGTGAAGCTGAGATTGGAGGAGGTGGCCATTTCGGTGGCTTTTCTCTCGCCGAGGGGAGGTTGCAATTCTTTCAACGATCGTTCCGAGGAGATCTGGGCACAGTTTAAGGGAATTCCCGGTATTTCTCTACGCGAAGATTCTGTGACCGTGATTGGCAGAGCGGCGGAGAGGCTATTGGGTTTCTGCCGGCTGCGACAGATCCAGGCACCCGACACGTGTCAGCCGCCCAGCTATATCGGCGGCAGTTTTGACCAGCCCGAGGGTCTGGAGATCGATCCGCACGGTTGGGCGATGATCTGCCCGGGTTTTAGCTTGGGCAATGCAAAAGAGAAATCTCTGGCTGTTATGCTTGATCAATATGAGAATTCCGAAAATACCCTCTGGCATCTAATTCGCCAACAAGGGCCGGCCGGGCTGCTGGATCTAGCCTGCCAGAAAGGATATGTCCAGCGCGATCTGTACGCCAGCGCCTGTCACCTCTGTTATGAGGTCAGAAAATTTTTATCTCCCCATTATCCCGATAACTTAGCCCCGACCAGCTGCTACATGGAGCTGAGCCGGAAAGGTTAACAGATGAGATGACCGCTTTGTATCGACGGTTGCGAAAATTGTTCGAGCAGGCCGTGTTGGATTACCAGATGCTCCAGGAAGGCGATCGTGTGCTGGTGGGCGTATCCGGTGGCGTTGACTCACTGTCCCTGCTTGCTCTGCTCTCCGGTCCAAAGATCGCTGTGACCGAGGATATCTCCCTGGTAGCTGTTCACCTGGATCTGGGTTTTGAGAAAAATGGAAAGAAGAATTGAGATCGCTTGGAACGTCATTTCCAAGAGCTGGAATGCGAGTACGTTATGGAGAAGACGCAGATTGGAGTTCGCGCCCATGGAGCGGAGAACCGTAAGAACCCCTGTTTTTTGTGCGCGCGGTTGCGGAGAAAGCGGCTTTTTGAAATCGCGCAACGGACGGGCTGCACAAAAATAGCTTTGGGGCACCACAAGGACGACATCGTGGAGACCTTTTTTCTCAATGTGCTTTTTAGCCGGGAAATTAGCACCATGGTTCCAAATCAGGAGGTTTTCGACGGCAAATTTCGGATTATTCGCCCTCTGGCCTATATCGACGAGTTTTTGCTCAAAACCTTTGCCCGGGAGTCCCAGCTGCCCGTGATGGCCGATTTTTGTCCTACCAGCCGCATCTCCAAGCGGGCGGTGGTGAAGAAGATGCTGGCACAGTTGGAGCGAGAGCACCGGGGTATTCGGGATAACGTTTTCAAAGCATTAAGCAACGTCAAATCAGAGTATCTGTTAACCCGATCCTTTCAGAATAAAACGGGCAGTGCTAGCTGCGCCCCGCATTCTGATTGATGTGAGGGGCGATAACACCACAGAGATGTGTGAGAGGTTGGTGAGAAGAAAGTATTTTGCATAGAGATACCATTTCGGGATTTTCCAGCTTGCTGGTGATGGTTCAGGGCACCTGTTTTCGCCTCCTGATCGCCGGCAAGGCTGGAAAGGGTGGGCAGGAAATGGCTGCCGTAGCTGATAACCAAAACACCTTTGAGAACTGAATTGCTCCACGAACCCGGGTGATCGCCCGGGCTATTTTTCGTCTGGAGAACCATGTTTTCTACACGAACACATACCTGGTTTGGGTTGATTTTTACCCTGGTCCTTTTCGTGATGTTGGAGTTGCCTATGGGGGGTTTTCCCTCCTGTTGTCAAGCCCTGCCAGATGGTTTCATCGAGGGCACGGTTAGCGATCAGGTGACGGGAAAACCTCTGGCAGGCGTCAATGTGATCGTCGTGAATACCTCACGGGGCACAGCCACAGATGCGCAGGGCCATTTTCAGCTATTGCTGCCGCTGGACCTCTACCGGTTCCGGTTTGAGATGATGGGGTATCAAGATCTGGTTTTGGGGCCCTTCCAGTTGGAGTTCGGTGCTCAACTGAGGGTAGATGCACAGTTGATAGAGGAAGCCAT